>JALSNB010000163.1 GCA_026987225.1 Caldisericaceae bacterium | reverse complement strand
TTATCTATCTTAGCAATAGTCGTAAATTTTTTAGTTTCGGTATTATATTTAAACAGATATTCGATATACGTAAGGCAGGGAGGGTAGGCAGACGAAGGTTTGTCGCTTCCTCCGGAGAAAAAAACAGAATTTCCGCTTGCAACAATCCACGCCGTTGAGGCACATTCTTCAGGTAGTTTTATGGTTTCGTAATGCAAATCTTTCATGTAAAGCGTTTTTTCCGATTTAACAATCGTAGGGGCGTTTGCAAAGGTAATTTCGTTGGTAACTAAATCGGAAGGATTCTTAACGGGATTTTCACCTTTTTTGCCCGTCGTGTTGCATGCAGGCAATACAATCAATGCGGCCAAGACAAGCATTGTTAGCAAAACGTTTTTGATTTTCTTCATCGCTTCCCTCCCTAATTCAAATTAATTTTTGTAAAGTTATCATTAATGCTCAATGCCATGCAATAATTCCATACAATGCCCTTGAAAGTTTCTTTGTTCGTAGCGGATTCTCCTAACTTCCGTTTTTATGCGGAAACCTGATAAAATCCTCATGGATAAAAAGTCCGTTGATATATGAATTTCCGCTAACGTCATAAAGCTCACCGATATTTTTTACAAGCTCGCTTGTTTTTACCTCTGACAATTCCTTTCCGCTCGGACTCCTTACGACGATAAATTGCGGATTAAGAGAACTCCATTCGAGCAATTGAACGATTTTGTTTGTTTTGGTATCGAACAGAATCCAGAGGTATTTGTAACTATCTGCCGAAGACGACGGATTGTCGCTCTTTAGGGGAACCGTAGCCTGCAAAATGAGAAAGTTTTTATACTCGTCAAGAGGGGTGTCTTTGGACCAATAAACGGTTGCATTGTAAAAAGAGAGTGATTTGAATATATCTTTCGTATCGATAAATTTGCATGTATAGTTATCCGGATCTATAACTCCGATGCGGCTCCCGCAGAGAGGAACGTAAAATTTGTTATTGATAATTGATATGTTATTTCTTCCCATTAACGGAATGCATCCTCCGATCCCTTTTACTTCATTCCAATGATACGTACCTTTATTCAAATCTATCGTACAAATAGGAAAATGCCCCTTTCCTTTAGTGTCATAATAAATACGAACCATCTTAACCGTTTTTTTGTCCTTTTCATAAAGTGTGGCATGCCCTATATCAACACCACCGTGAAACGTATCATTGTAAAAAGAAATTTTGATATCTTTTTTGAGTAATGTGCTTCCGTTATCGTCAAAAACACTGAAAGTAAACTCCCCGTATTTTGCCTTTGAGTAGAGATAAGCGGGATTCACGTTCTTTTCCCGCACCTCCAGATCTTTGGAATGCGCATATATGTATGGATAGTCAATTTCCTTACCTCCCACATACTTAGCGGGATTTATCGGATCCTTGAACACTTTTAATTTAAGATAGGACGGGATATTTTCCGGTTTATGAAAAAAAGTTGAAAGGTAGATGAAGCTTTCACCATCCCATGATAGCGGAGGGCCGTACATGTGAACAGGCAGACTCCAATCAAAAATTTTAGGATTTTCAGTACGGTGCGGTTGTGCGGAAATAGTATACATGACTTTATTTGTCATTATTATCTTTCCGTCTGCAATATCCCAGTAGTTCAGATATGCTTCTGTATGCCATGCTTTCTTATTAACGGAGAATGTTAAGAACGGAACGTAGTTTTTCGGTAGTTTCTCTTCTTTTACAGACGTATTTGCAGGAGCGTTTTTCACGGGCGTTTGTGCATTGCTTCCGCATCCGCTCACAAAGAAAAACGATGCAATTACAAACAGAAACAATATTTTCTTAAGCGTTATCATTGTTTGCTGCGAATAATAACGGTAATGAAATTCCGCATCGTTTCCATGCTTTGCAAAGAAATTTAATATTCTTTTCATTTTTGCCTCTTTTAGATTTTATC
Organism: Caldisericaceae bacterium; assembly: GCA_026987225.1. Classification (GTDB taxonomy): domain Bacteria; phylum Caldisericota; class Caldisericia; order Caldisericales; family Caldisericaceae; genus S016-85. The sequence continues at coordinate 861 of JALSNB010000163.1, read as the reverse complement.
ACGAATTTTCAAATTTGCAAACGAAGGCAGAAGTGAAAGAGAATATTTTGCACCGCCTCCTTCTGCAAAAAGATTTATTTTTTACTTTTCTTACCGTATTGTAATTAATTTTTTTTTTAGTCAAGGGGTTTGAGGGAAAATTTCGGTAAAATTATAAATTAAGCTTTTAAAATGTTTGAGCTGTCCGTAAATCTGATAATATAATAAAAGATTTCATTGAAAAATATATTGAGGTGTTAATATTATATTTTGTTTATCCGCACACCTTAAATAATTTTTAGAGGCGAAAAAGGGCAGGCTTAAAACCCTCCTAACCTTTATCCCTCTTTTATGAAATTTTACCCGATTTCACTACGCACTTTCAAGTTTTACAACATCAAAATGTCCTATTGGTACCGAATCCCGGACAGAGATTTTTCTATATTTTAACGGGGAATAAGTTTCTCAATTACGCATCCCTGCTTTGTATGGTTCATATCATGGAGGAATCCGTTCGAACCAAGAACCTCTGTTGCCCCAGCGTCAAAGCCAGGCGGTAGAAAATCCTTCAATTCTTCTTTGTTTACCTCCATAACGCACTTAAGCGCATCGTCAAAATACAAAACCGTTCGATTCTTCTTTTGTGGTAAAGTAATGCAACGTCCCCTTACCAATTCCTGATTAAAACATTGAACTGACGCATCAACAATGCTTCCGTTTGTTTTTATATTTATATTATATGCAAGGTTGTTCATTTTTTTTTCATGCTTCCGGAAGGCCTTGCTATCAGTGCAATCGGTTTTACGTTCACACGTTCTTTCCTCCATTTCTTCTATGATTTTAAGTGCATGCGGGACAGGGCCTATATTTAAGTATGCTATA
>JALSNB010000162.1 GCA_026987225.1 Caldisericaceae bacterium | reverse complement strand
ATATTCGCTTTTAAACTGAAAAAGCGTTTCAAGAAAAATATCGATCTGCAGATGCTTGAAAGGCGTGTGAACAGCGAGCTCGAATGGGTTAAGGAGGAGGAATTTAAAAGCAGTCCGTTCTTCTATATATCTGCGATATACGACGGTTTGATCTATCCTGCTTTCGGAGCCTATGCACCCCTTAGCGTTCGAAGTAAAAATTTTCTTGATAGGGCTTCGGATATCGAAAATGTCGTGACTGCGGCAAAGGAAAACCTCGAATTTTCCGAAGATACGGAAAAAGAGTTTGCATTGGAGCGGCTCAACTTGCTTTCCAACTTTTTTGAGGAATATGTAAGCTATCTTTCCGGAAAAAGCGACGTTGGGTTAAAAGAAGAGTTGAAGTCCGTAAGGCTTCCGGTCTCCGAACAGCTAAAAAGCCTTTATGCGTTTGTAAGTAAACTGAGACCTGCAAGCAATGCCAAAAAACTTACGTTCGTAAAAAAGATAAAACGCGAGTATCTTGAGGATTACCCTTTAAGGGAATTGCAACTCGATCTTAAAAAAAGGATTGAAGCAAAATCCGTTCAGATAGAACAGAAAGCAAGGGAAATAAAAATTTCTTCTCCTGTAAAGGAAACGCTCGAAAATGTGTTATCCGAAAAGAAAGAGATGAACCTCGAGGAAGTATTTGAAATTTTCGAGCTCATTAAAAAGTACGGAAACCCGATTTTCGGAAAAACCGATTTATCGATAGAATACAAACGTATCGTGCAAAACAGCGAAAGAAATTTTGGCTCTCTTGCACGACTCTCAAGTAATATCATTATTCCGCCGGGCCCGTTTGACACGCACAGTTCGATTCCGGTAATGATAGTTGCGCCTGTTTCCGTTTATACGATTATTTTGAAATTACTCTCGGTCGGATATCCCGGCAGAAGTTTCCAGTCCGAAATTTTGAAGCAAAACACAACCGATTTCAGAAAGATGTTTGAGAATACGCTCTTTAACGAAGGATGGGAATTTTACTCCAGAATTATTATGAGGGACGCACTGAAAAAGGAATTGGGATTGAAATTTGAACTTGTTGCGCTTTACGATGAATACGTTACGCTCTTGAAGGCATTCATAGAAAACGAATTGTTAAACAGAAAAGTTTCTCTTTCGGATGCAATTAACATCGTTAACGGTGATAACATTATCCTCAATAAAGAAGACTTTCTTTACAATACGATTGCGGAAAACGGAAAGAGCCTGAAAGCTGTTGTCGGGCTAAATTCGATTTTGTATTTTAAAGATAAGCTCATAAGGAAAGGGCTAAAGTTGAAAGAATTTCACAGAAATATTCTTGCCAACTCGACTTTGCCGTTCAAACTCATCGGGCAGGTGATGAGAAGATGAGCAAGCCTATCTTTCTTGTTGCTATTGCTGGCAATATCGGTGCCGGAAAATCCACACTCACGAAATATCTGTCCGAAAAATGGGGATTTGATACCGTGCCCGAGCCAGAGGCAAAAAATCCGTTTTTGAAAGATTTTTATAAAAACCCAAAAAGATGGGCATTGCATTCTCAACTTTTCTTTCTTACGGAAAGGGCGAAAGTGCAAAAGAAAGTGGAGAGAAATTCCCAGTACATTCTGCTTGACAGGACGATTTACGAAGATGCCGAAGTGTTTGCAAAAACACTACTCACGAAAAATGAATTTAAAGTGTATAAAAGGATTTATGAGTTCTACCTCGAAGAGCTCACACCTCCGAACTTTGTTATCTATTTGAAGGCCTCCGTGCCAACACTGATGGAAAGGATTAAGAACAGGGGGAGAAAGTATGAGAGAGACATTAAACGCTCATATATAAAGAAGCTTAACGAGCGGTACGATCAATGGATTTCCGACTTCTCCATCGCTCCCGTTATTACGATTGATACGGATAAATACGAAATATACAGCCTTTTCAATGATATAGAAAGAGTGAGAAAAACCATTGAGGATTTCTTCTGGAGTAAAGAAACGAAGAGGCGTGTATGGAAAAAGTAGACAATCAGGAAGAATTCGAAAAAGACGCATTTTTGGGAATATTAACGCCTGATATCAGAGAAAAGCTTCTCCAAATCGGCGATTTTGACAAACTAATAGAGGTCGTTCTTGATCTGGGGCGTGAGCCTGAAGCAAGGTTTTCGGACAGAAGCGTATATTTGCGCAGAGAACCTGTTACGAAAGAGGAGATTGATTTTGTCATCTCACGTGTGGGGACATTCGATAGGGACAATAGGGCCGGTATTGAGCGGACGCTTCACAGAATATCCGCAATGAGAAACAGGCGGGGCGAAATTATCGGACTTACCTGTAGAGTTGGAAGGGCGATTTTCGGAACAATAGACCCGATTAAGGATATTATAGAAAGTGATAAAAGTATTTTGCTTTTGGGAAAACCCGGTGTAGGTAAAACCACCCTGCTGAGGGAAGCGGCCCGCGTGCTTAGTATAGAGCAAAATAAAAGGGTTATAGTTGTGGATACGTCCAACGAAATTGCAGGTGACGGCGATATACCGCATCCCGGAATAGGACGTGCCAGAAGAATGCAGGTGCCTTTTGATAAGGCTCAGGAAGATGTTATGATTGAAGCCGTTGAAAATCACTTTCCGGAAGTAATTATAATTGACGAAATCGGCCGTAGCGAAGAGGCAAAGGCATGCAGAACCATTGCAGAAAGGGGTGTCAGGCTTATCGGAACTGCGCACGGAACGAGCATAGAAAATTTGCTTGTAAACCCGACGTTGCAGGATCTTATAGGCGGAATTACGGCCGTTACTCTGGGGGACGAAGAAGCGGG
>JALSNB010000161.1 GCA_026987225.1 Caldisericaceae bacterium | reverse complement strand
CCCTCTGCTCAAAGTTATTTCACTGTTTGCAATGAGCGTTGTTATCACCTTGCTTACTGTTTTTATCCCTAAGTTTGCATTTTCCAATTATGATTATGTAACAAATGGTTTTGCAGTTGGATTCCCCGATCCGTTTTTAGAGCCAAAAGTGCCTGCTTTCATATCTCACTATCCGTATAGATTGCCATATTCCTATATATTTAACGGAGTGAAGTTTTTTAATGCGGTTTACTTCAGAGGCGATGTAATCATTATATTTATCGTTATCCTGCTGTTCTGGTATGCTTACTCAAAAGATTGATTCGGAAATATATAAATTTTGGCTTTAAAAATAAACGTTTATACTTTTTATGAAAGAAAAAGTTTATAGGAGGCGCTATCATTAAAAAACTTTTGGTTGTATCGGCAATACTGTTGCTTTTGGTACCGTTAATTTGGGGATGCAATGCAAAGCGGCAATTTGTGTTATGGAGAACGCTTCATTGGGAAAAAGTAGAAAGCCTCCCGAAAAATGCGGAAAAGGATGGCTCTTATCTGTACGGAGATTTTTTCGGCAAAAAAGATATACTTGTAAAAGACCCTGCAAATTCCGATATAATGCTTCTGCAAACATCTTCTTACTGCATTAAACGCAGCGAGGATGCGGGAAAAACATGGACTACGGTTCTTTATCCCCTGAATTACGGCCCTTTCATTGTTTCTAAGGACGGACGGGTTATTTATTACATTGATTCGATTTGCACCGGTGCAACGTATTTTGCTTTCCCTTACCGCTCTTTGGATTTCGGAAAAACATGGCAGCGCCTTCCTCTTCCGCCGCTTACATTGAGGCCGGACCTTTCAGATACATTTATGGTTTCTCCGGATAATCCGAACGTTTTATATGCCATTACCCGCTCGTGTATTTTCAAAACTGCCCCGGGTAGCGGTGCATACGAGTACTGTCACGTTACGGACAGTGCAAATGCTCCGTACATCTATATAGGTTCGGACGGCGTCGTTTATGTTTCCCTGTTGAATTACAGGAGCGAAAGCCCTTCGGCATCTCCTTACATTTCTTCATCCGCCACTTTTAAATCCGTTGACTTTGGCAAAACATGGCATAAAATAGGTAATTTCTATTTTAATCCGCACTTTCCCGATATATATTTAAAAATTCGTCATGATAACGGCTCGTCTGAGTCAACCTACGAGAAAACACCCGCAATCGCCTTTTATACTTCTCCCGACAACGGAAAGAATTTTGTGCCTTCGCATTTTGATCCGCCTGAAAGCAGGATATACTCCGTTGCAATCGGAAAGGACGGCGCAATCTATGCGGATACGTTTTCCGGGTTATTCAAATCTACGGATAACGGCCTTAATTTTTTAAGGATTGCAAACGCCGATAAACTCCACAATAGGGGATCGCTGAAAGGTAATAGTTGTCTGAATAGTACAATTGCCGTGAGTTATCAAAATCCTGATGTGATTTATTGGGCAACTCAATTTATAAAGTCAGTCGACGGTGGAAAAACATGGAAGAAAATGCGGAATGTTCACGGTTCGGCAATTGCCATTAACCCTAATGACAGTAGCGTTTTATATGCAGGTATTGCTGATTTTCCTCAAGCGGAGCCAGAGCCTTCTTCACCTTCTTCACACAAAAAATCTTCGTATCCGCCGACATACGAAGGTTTATACAAGAGCGTGGACTCCGGCAAAACGTGGCAGAGAATAGGAAGTTCGACTTTCAAAGATATATGGTTAAACAATGATCCTATAAGTGCCATCGCAATAAGCTCCAAAACCGGAATAGTTTACGTGGGAACATATAATAACGGAATGTTTATGTCAAAAGATTCCGGTAAAACAGGGCAGAGAATTCCGCTTGACAATGATTTTCACCTTTCCGTCTCTTCTATTGCAATTGATTCCGAAAATGGCATCGTTTACATAGGTGTTTTGGGCGGAGGGATATTCAAAATAAAAGACGAAAAATAAGCAAGTGCATTTTGTCCTATTGGTACCAGGTACCAATAGGACATTTTTTATTTGACAATGTTTGAAATCGAGTTAAAATCAAAAAAATATTGAATAAGCAATAAACTCTGCTTTAATAGTTTTTATAAAATGCGGGTTGAGGCAAATGTAAGGAGGCATTATGATTAAAAAAGATCAGTTTTTTATTGTTACGGCTCTTGTTATTTTACTTGTGCTGTCCGTCTTTTTCGGTTTCAAATTTTTTAGTTGTGCGGGCAGAGCAAGTGGTGCTCGTTTAAAGAATGCCGCCGATGAGCTCTCGGTTGCAAATTGCGGGGTACAGAGTATACGTTCCGATTTCAAAGAGGCGCATTTGTCTTTTGTAGCCGTTCTTTCGGAAAATAACTTTAATTTCGGGGTTAAAAGGGCGCAAAACATATCAAATCTGACAAAAGTTTCCACGCTTTACGAAAGTTCCAAAAAGACGATTTCATGTATTGCTTTAACGATGCCGCAGAGCAAATACTATCCCATCGAAAAAGAGCTGTTTGATTTGTGCAATGCTTTTTTGAACGAAAGCAAAACGTTAAACAAGATGGTTGAAGATTTAACATTGGGGAAGAATTTAACAAGCGCCGAACGTGCTTATCTTACGCAATTGAACACTCTAACGAACGAATTCTGCAAAAGTCTGTCCGATTTTGATTTCTCCGCAAACTCCGCGTCTCAATACATTGAAAAATTTAAAAAGATTGAAAATGAACTGAAAAAATTGTCAAAATAGCATTTCCAAATGGCGGGTAGCGAATAGAAAATGAAATTTAAGAAAATTACAGTACTTTTGTTAGTAATAATATTT
>JALSNB010000160.1 GCA_026987225.1 Caldisericaceae bacterium | reverse complement strand
AATGGGATTAACGCCGTTTTTTTCGAGAAGGTAGTCCAGAATTACCCGCGTCCCCGAACCCCTTTGCCTGTTCACAAAAACAACGTCTTTACGAGCAAGGTCCTTTATCCCCCTGATACCTTTGGGATTTCCCTTTTGCACGATAAGCCCCTGTTCCCTAAAAGAAAAATGCACGATAAGAACATCCTTACTGATATATTTTTTAAGAAAAGGCGTGTTGTAAACGCCACTTTTACCATCAAACAGATGCGCCGCAGTAATATTGCATTCGCCGCGCTCCAGTGCAAGTAGCCCTCCCAAACTTCCACTGCTTACAATGCCGAAATTAAACGAAGGATGTCTTGTTTTAACAAAAGAGAAAAAACGGATTAGCAAGGGGTCGTTACTTCCGATAAATAAAATTTTGTCTTTTAATTCGCTTTTCTTTTTGAGCAGTTCTATCCTAACGGTTTCTCCTGCTTCTACGCCTTCGGAGTTAAAACCGATTTTTAAAAGTCCGTCTGCGCGAGAAACTGAAGAAAGCACTCCTGCGCCTTTCTTCAGCGGCACGGCAACCGTTTCTCCGTTTACATCTCCTATTACGGCACGTATAAATTCGGTTACGCCTATGGAAGATGTAATAGGACGCTTCACTCTGGCCTTCACAAAACGAGGTTTTTCCAACCTTTTACCCTGCATTGCAAAAATTGCCGGTTTTAAAAAAACGCTCGATGCAATAAATGAAGAAACTGGAAAACCCGGCATACCCATTGCAGGCTTACCCATAACTTCGGCAAGTATCACAGGCTTTCCGGGTTGAATGGAAACACCGTGAACAAATACCCTTCCCAATGATTTGTAAACTCTGCCCGTAAGATCCTTGCTCCCTTTGGCAGAACCTCCTATCGTTAGCACCATGTCGAAATACGGCAAATTTTCCGTAATAAAGCGCTTGATTATCTTTTCGTCATTGGGAAGAATGTCCGAAATTGTCGCTTTGCCGCCAAATTTTTCCACTTCGCTTTTCAGCATATAGGAATTCGTATCGATAATATCACCGATTTTTACGGAGCTCCCCGGTTTTTTGATTTCCTCTCCGGTAGGGATAATCAGCACTTTGGGCTTTCTGAAAATTTTAATTCTATTTATTCCGCCTGCGATAAGGACACCGAGATGCTGCGGAGTAATTTCTTCAAAAGGAAAAAGAAGCGTTTCGCCGATACCTATGTCTTCTCCGATAAGCCTTACGTTTTTGTAAGGTGCGATAGGGGAAAGAATTCTGAATTTATCCCCTGTAATTTCGACGTTTTCTATCATTATTACAGCATTAAAACGCGGAGGGAGCGGATCTCCGGTATTTACGGCAATGCCGTCCTCTCCCATTCTAAGAAGTTTCGGATTGCTCACTGACGCACCTTCGGTATCTTTTGAAAAAACCGCAATGCCGTCAACCGCCGAAGCAGTATAGAACGGAGAAGACAAACGGGATTTTACCTCTTCTGCAGCAATCCTCGAAACTGCATCCTTTACGTCAATTTCTTCCGTCCCGAGAGCGAAGGGATAATTTTTCGAAGAAAGGAACTTTTTCCACAGTAAAATTGCCTTTTTAAGCGATGTTTTCCGAAGAAAAAGTTCCCTTCCGTTTACCATAATTCAATAGCTACCTTTTGCCCTTTCAAAAATCCTTCGCTCATAAGGGGCACGTTGATTACGCCGTCAGACTTTAACAGGGGGCTGACAAATGCGGATTCCGAAAAAACAGGTTTTACAAACTGCTCGCCATTTTTAACAAACAATTTTCCGGGCACAAATTCTTCCCTTCCTTTTCTCGAAGGTAAGTTTTCGGAAAGTGTTGCAATAATTTTTATTCGTTTCTGCTTTAAGCCCGCTTTCGCATAAACAAGGGGTATTATAACTTCCCTGAAAACCAGAAAAGATGCAAGCGGATTTCCGGAAAGTCCGACGATTAGCTTATTTTCCGCAATACCGAAAACGGTGGGTTTCCCGGGAGAAAGATGCAAACCGTGAATCAAAACACCGGGCTTGCCGATTTCATTTATCACTGAAACGGTAAAATCAAACGTCCCTTTGCTCGTTCCCCCGCTCATTATTACCACGTCGTTTTCCGAAAGTGCCCGCTCAAGCATCTTTTTGATCGCCTGCCTGTCATCTTTTACAATGCCGTACATCTTGGGTAAAAAGTTTTCACTTTCGGCCTCGGCAAAAATAGAATATTCGTTAATATCGTATATTTTCCCGTAAGGCAATTCCCCGCTTTTTACAAGTTCGTCTCCGGTAGAGAAAATGCCGATTTTAATCTTTTCGAACACGGATACGCTTTCGATACCGAATGCCCTTAAAGCTGAAATAGTATTTGGCGTGATTTTTTCACCCTTGCGCAAAAGCACTTCTCCGGTTTTGAAATCGTCCCCCTTAAAAGCAATATTTTCACCTGGAAACGAATCTTTCATAAAAAAGATTTCTCCGTTCCTTTTCTCAGTGTATTCCACCATGATTACGGAATCGGCTCCGTCCGGAACAATACCGCCCGTAGGCACAAAAACGGTTTCGTTTCGTCCGAGCTTTTCGCCCAAGTTTTCTCCTATGCGAAGCATCTTACATAGCTTTAAAGAAACGGGATTGGCAGCAGAACTACCTCTCACGGATTTTGAAAAAACGGCAAAGCCGTCAACAAGAGATTTGTTGAATGATGGAATATCAAAAACCGCTTTAACATCTTCATAAGAAAAACGCCACAAGGAACGTGAAATATCGATATTTTCCTTTTCCAATCGAATGTCAAAAAGATTTAACAACTTATTCGGCAAATTTTCGCGCTTTTCTA
>JALSNB010000159.1 GCA_026987225.1 Caldisericaceae bacterium | reverse complement strand
TCTTTTTAAAAATTGAATAAAATATTACCCGTAATAATCGGGTAATATTCAGTATTAGACACACCATTCCTATCCAATTCTCACTCGTATCAGGACGTTTGGTCATTACCAAATCCAAACCATATTTCCGTTTGGATAAACCAAACACGCCTTCAACCTCTGAACGCTTTTTTGACATCTTTTTCTTTATTACATATTGCTTCTTTTGTTCTTCCGTTAACTCTTTCGGCTTGCGCCCTAACGCTTTACCTGTATATTTTATACCGCATTGTTTCATATATTTACGATTCTCACGATTACCATAAATATCGTCAGCCGATACAAACTCAGGATAAAATCCAAAACGCTCTTTGTATGACTCTATCTGTGATTTTAAATCTTTCCCTTCATTGTAGTTATCCCAACTTATTTTATCAAGATAGTTATATCCATCAACAACGCTTATACTTACTTTTGCGCCGAATTCCACCGCCTTGCCTGCCTTGCCCCGTACTATCGGGCGAATATACGGTTGGCTTATACTTACTATTCGACCGTCTATCTTTTTCTCCTTTGTCCCATACATCTGCTTTTGCTGTCGATATACTTCTCGTATTACCCAATACATCTTCTGATATTTTTGAGCCAATGGAAACGCTCTCGTCTCTTTTTCATCTAATAATTTCTCTATGGTTTTTATATTTCTTTCAATATAGTTAAGCTGTTTTCTTGTCGCTTTCCTTGTGCTTGATTTATGCTTTTTGCGTTGCTTGCTAAAAGATAGATAATCCTTGCGTGCATTCTGTCTATATGTTCTCGGTTTTACCTTCCCTTTTTCAGGTACATACAACATATCAATTAGTTTCTCTGTCTTTTCTCGAGCGTCATTAAGTAATTCTACATCCGTAGGAAACTTAATATCAGATGGCGCTACCGTTGCATCAACTATTAAATGTCCCTTATTCTTCGGTGGTTCGTCCCTATCCTCATCCGTCTTCTTCTCTCCCTTTATCTTTCCTTCTACGCGATGTACTTCTTGCATAAATTTCTCGCTTAATTCTTCCACTTGCCCCTTACCAAGGCGGGAGCGAATTGTTACAAATAACGACGCGGTAAAGGGCTGATCATAACTGTATTGACTATATCCCAAAAAATATTGAAGATAGGGATTCTCTTTTATTGATTGTATCGTATCTTCATCGCTCGTTTTTAACATATATTTTATGATTAAAGCCCCTATGGCGATGCGCGGATTTACAGCTTTCCTTCCCATCCTTTTTGAAAGCCTTTTACCATATACCTTTACCAGTTCGTCCCAAGGCATTAATAAAGATAATTTTACCCAACGATTTTCTTCGGCTAATTTCCCGCCAAACGGTTGGATAAAATTTTCTATTGATATCTGTTTTGTACTTATATAACTTATCATTGTATCTGCAAGGTTTTTTAGTGATACTTACCGTTTCCTTTGCAGAAATATACAAAATATTGTATATAATTTCAATATTTTTAATGCGTTATGACTTTTTAAGGAAGCCCTATATTAGTGTGAAAATCGGAGTTCCATGGGGCGTTGATATGCTCGTTCCAGATTCCTTGAAGATTTGCGGGTAATACGCCGGGCGGACGGGAACTGTCCATCAACAAATAGCGTCCATACTGAAAATAAAGCGCCAGTAAAGCATTGTCTTGTCCGCCTTTTTTTACGATTTGCAAACGTTTATCTGTAGGCACGTCGGATTTGAGATTATCGCCGAGATCAATCGTCACCCGATTAAAAATTGCCGAATGTTCGGCAATATGATCTTTTTTTATGGCTGTATAGGATTTTTTTGCGACTTTTTGCAAAATATTATCACACACTTCAAGCGGATTAATAGAACGATCAAAATTCAATTTATTGATATTATAATCCGTTGCCGCCGTCAAAAACAGCGTAACTTCGTCGGCGCCTTTTATACGGAGTTGATTATCAACGGCCTTAATAAGCCCGCCTTTATTTTCAGCGATCAGTTTAGCGGCAAATTTCAAATGCATGCCGAGCGGACCGCGTTCCGGTTTATCCGTATCCATTATCTGCCCCAGCATCAATAGGGTATTATTGTTAACCGTCGTCGCTTCGGCGTCTTTGGGACGCGTTAACGAAATCGTAAAATTTAATAATCCCTGAGCGCTGCCGGAAAGATGCACAACAATGACATTATCCACAGCCGAAGCAAAAACCTCCCGTTGAACGGTCTCCTTTCCCGTTTTAAAACGCACAGAACCGACTCCGGCGGCGAGGTTTAAGTCTCTATAATAATCAGTTCCGCTTTTATCCCGATAAGAAAAATTGAGATTCAGCTCGCCCAGTGTTTGATAAGAACGAATGCGCGGCGGTGTGCCCAGTAAATATTTTTCGGCCAGTTTGCGCGCTTTTTCGTTTTCTTGCGCCAGCAGCAGTCTTTGAATCTCTTTTATATGCTTTGCCGCGCCGGGATTATTATTATTAACGCGCGTTCCCGCCCAAACGCTCTCTTCGTTAAGCTGGATGCGCTCTTTATTGATACCGCCGAAGACCATGGCGCCAAGCCGCCCGTTGCCTACCGGTAATGCTTCCACCCATTTCTCAGCCGGCTGCACATACCAAAGAGTAAAGTTTTTTTCCCCCACTCGCGGATGATCATTGCCGCAGTTAACAATTAATATACTTGTTGCAAACAGAAATAATAATTTTAATCTAAAAACTGCCATTTTAATTATTCCCTTCATAAAATTACAACGGGCTGTAATTAAAACAATCGTTTTCTTGGAAAATTTAAGTTTCTTTTAATTCTTACTTGAAATAACATAATCCGGACAAGCCCAGAT
>JALSNB010000158.1 GCA_026987225.1 Caldisericaceae bacterium | reverse complement strand
CTCGAACAAATACGCAATCGGCGTGGGGGCAAGCGACGATTCGATACACGGCGTAATCTCGGTAAACGGGAAAAATATAATCGCGCAGTATCCGGCAGAAGCGCCTCTCTTCAAGGAAGGAACATATCCTGTTGTTTACTGCGGCTACGGAGAGAAGAGTGATTTTACAGGTAAGGATGTAAAGGGGAAAATCGCACTGATAAAGCGGGGGACGATATATTTCGGCGATAAGGATCTGAATGCAAAAAAAGCGGGGGCTGTCGGAGTAATCTGCTTTAACAACGTGGCCGGGCTCCCTTCGATAAAACTTGTTTCTGAAAATAACCCAAGCGAAAAAGATTTTATTCCTTTTCTCTTTGTCTCGAATGCAAACGGAAGGTTCATAGAAAAATCGGCAATCAACGGATTTAACGTTACGATTGCAAACAAATACGGGCTCGGCGGCATCGCTTCGTTCTCTTCGAACGGCCCGACAAGGGATTTCTATTTGAAACCGGATCTTGTGGCGCCCGGAGTAAACATAAAATCGACCGTTTTGGACAACAAACTGGAAAGCTGGTCCGGAACGTCAATGGCATCGCCTTTTGTCGCAGGTTCGGCGGCACTGCTCGAGCAGGCACATAACAAAGCGCTTTCGCCCGAAGAAGTAAAGGCAATTCTTATGAATACGGCAACTGTGCTTACGAATCCTGACAGCGGAGAGCCTTTTTCTCCTTTTATGCAGGGCGCCGGCAGAGTGAACATATACAATGCGGTGAATGCGGGAGTCGTTATAACGCCCCCGTCAGTTCTGTTCGGAAGCGGAGAAAGGACGCACACCGAAATGTTCTCGGTAAAAAACCTTTCAAGCAACGTGTATGTGCTGACGATGCAATATAAAATATTTACGGATCAAAAAATCGATGTGAAGATTCCGCAGAGCGTCGTTGTTTCCCCTTCCGGCAAGTCTTCGTTTAGCGCGCGTTTTTCGGCAGGCGAAAACGTAAACGAAAACGTGTTCGGAGAAATAGAAGTCAGTGGGGCGGGTGTTATGCTGCACATACCGTTTGTTTACATGCCGAGCTTCGATACGCCTCAGCCTTTGGAAAACGTTTACACGAGCTTGAGCGTGCTGACACCGTCGTCTCCTATCACGCTTCACTTTACCGTGGGCACCGGAGCGGAAACGGTTGAAAACGATACGGCATTTACGGAAAACATTGCAGACGAAGTGAAAGTCCGGATCTTTAACGGCAAGGGAAAGCTCATAGAAACGCTGTTTGACAAATCTCCTCTTTACATAGGAAGTTATTCCCTGAAAATCACGGCAAAGGACGAAAACGGAAATTTCATTTTGAAAAACGGCACTTACCTTTACAAAGTTTCCTATATCGAGCCGAACGAGGACAAAGACACGAAAACTTACATGCCGATTATCGAAAAAGCGGTAAAAGGCGGAACTTTCACTGTAAAAAACATGCCGGAAAGCAGCATATACCTCATACCGGAAAAAGGGCAAACGCTCCTTGTGAAAAAGGGTGAGGATTTTTGGGTCGATATGAGAATTGCAACAAGCGAGCCGCTCATCAATATAAGCGCATCGATCCGCTTCGATCCGTTCGGTATAAGGCTGCTTGACGTTGAAAAGTCGGAAAAAACGGCGTATTCGAGCTTTACATATTCCGAAAACGGCGGCATTTTGCACGTTTCGGCGACAGGCAATTTCAAAAACACGGATACGATCGTAAGAATGCACTTTATGGCGATGGACGACGGAGAAGGCGCATTGAGTTTCAAATCGATCACATACTACCCGATGAACGAAAACGTCGTGCTCCCGCCTCTTACGTATAAAATCGGAAGTTATGTGAGGCCGTTTGACATAAATAACGATAAGGTTGTTGACGGAAAAGACCTTGCCATATTCGAGCGGAGTTTCGGCTTGAAAAAAGGTGATGACGGATTTAATCCGGATTGCGACTTCAACAAGGACGGCGCAGTTGATTCCGCCGATTTCTTTATATTGGCGCGGCATTTCGGGGAAACCTACCCGTAAACGGAGGAAGACATGAAAAAAACAATCGCATTTATCATTGCAATATTCATAGGATGCACGCTCATACCGAACGTTTCGCACGCTCAGGTAATAACGGGATTCAGCGAAATTCAAAATATCGGCATCCCGAGCGACAGTTTCGTGGGAAGTATTTCCCTGTCTGAAGCGAATTTCTACGAAGATGATTTTAACTCGACGTATCTTTTTCCGATGCAGGGAATATGTGCAATAGGAAACGGAAACATTGCAGTAATCGATAATTCCTACGGACGCATACATATCGTAAACAGCGTTTTTCAGAACGAATACACATTCGGCTCTCTGAACAATCTCATTTACCCCACTGACATCGCATTTTTCGGCGGTACTTTTTATGTTGCCGATCCGCTTTCCGGCCGTGTGAAGATATTTGACGAAGGCGGAAAATACCTCGGAAGTTTCGGGAGCGAAACGTTCGAATCGCCCGTCGGTGTTGCGGCAAACAAAAGCGGCATATACGTAAGCGACTACTTCAAAGGCGAAATATACATGCTTGATTCGAAATATAGGGTGATAAAGGAAACGAGCATTCCGTTCCCGGGCGGGCTCGCGGCAAAAAACGGCTTTGTTTATGCAATAAGCATGTCCGAGCGTGCAATATACGTTTACAATACGGCACTGAACTTCGTAAGAAAAATTACAAACGGCGACCTATACTTTCCTTCCGATCTGGATGTTGACGAAGCGGGCAACATATACGTTGCTGACAGGGGGTTGATAAAAGGAAGTGAGGCAAAGGGCAGAGTGCTCGTGTTTT
>JALSNB010000157.1 GCA_026987225.1 Caldisericaceae bacterium | reverse complement strand
ACGTAGCCGCTGCTCCGTGCAATTCCGACGTATTGAATCCTCACGCCGCTCTTTTTTTCTATGTCCGCTTTTTTCTCTTCTATGAGCCTGTAAAGCGCACTGCCCACGCTTCCCACACCGAACTGAAACAGATTAACGATTTTTCTTCCCTTAAAATCGGAGTTATCCAGCCCGAGCTCGGTATGAAGCACGTTCATTGCCTTTTCCGAAAGACGTTCTTTCACGACAAAGGAAACGTTATACTCGGAAGAACCCTGTGCTATTGCAGACACGTTTATCCCGTTCCTTCCCAAAATCGAAAAAACCTTTCCTGAAATGCCAGGGAAACTCTTTATGCCTGCCCCTACTGCGGAAACAATTGCGTCTTTCTTTTCTTCTCCGATGCTTTCTATAACGCCTTCTTTCATTTCTTCCTCAAACTCTTTTTTTAGCCTGAGGATCAATTTCGCCGCATCCTCGGCCTTTGCCGCAAAGCAGATATTTTGCTCGGAAGAAGACTGGGAAATCATAAGCACGTTGCTATGAGTTTCCGCAGCAGCGGAGAAAACGCGTGCCGCAATGCCCGGAACGCCTAACATCCCTTTTCCGTTTACGTTTATAAGGGAAATATCTTTTATTCTTGTAATTGCCTTTACGAAACCTTTGCCTTCTTCTCTTTCCGTAATCAACGTGCCTGAAAAAGACGGGTTAAACGTGTTGAGAATCCTGACGGGAATTTTTTTGTCAATCACAGGCAAAAGCGCTTTGGGATGGATTACCTTCGCTCCGAAATAGGAAAGCTCGCTCGCCTCGTTGTAAGAAATATTCCTCAGGGAACGTGCATTTTTAACAATGCGGGGATCCGCACTCATCACCCCGTCAACGTCTGTCCATATCCACACTTCCCGTGCGTCAAGAAGGTTTCCTATGATCGTTGCCGAAAAATCGCTTCCGCCTCTGCCCAAAGTGGTTATTTTTCCGTCCGGTGTCGCACCGATAAACCCCGTTACAACGGGTGTTATACGCTCTTTGAAATATCGAGAAAACAGTTTGCCCGCACGCCCTTTGGAGAGTTTGAAATTCGGAAAAGCGTTGCCGAACTCCTCGTTCGTTATGAGAAACTTTGACGCTTCGACTGGCAGAGACTTAATCGAGTGCCGCTTTAGCTCTTCGCTTACAACATGGATGTTCATCCGTTCTCCGAAAGATTGAACCGCATCGAGCGCCCTGTTTGTGAGTTCTCCTAACATATAAATGCTGTCAAGCAAATTTTCAAGCAGGGAGAGCAAATCCGATACTGCGGGAAGCTCTTTGCCGAAAAGCGATTTCATTGTGAAATTTTCTTTGGATACGATTTCCTCGAAATCATCTTTATACGCTTTATCGCCCGCTTCCGCCTTGCGCGCAGCTCTTATAAGGAGATTCGTTATGCCGCTCATAGCGGACACGACGACAACTTTGCTTTCGTCAATTCCGCTTATGATTTCAGCGGTTTTCTTAATCATTTCAGGGCTACCGACAGACGTGCCCCCGAATTTCATAACTATCACGGCTATTCCCCCAAAATCTCTTTTATCTTTTCTTCTATTGCGGCAGGGTTATTTTCGATTTTTTCAGGTGCATTGGGCTCAGCGCCTTCAACTTTTCTCTTTCCGAGATGGAAATCCGTTGTCGTACCCGGATCTTTAAGCAAATTCCCTGTCAGCAAAATGACAACCCTGTCCGTTTTTTTGATTATTCCTTTTTCACGAAGTTTTTTTGCGCCTGCAAGCGATGCGGCCGATGCAGGTTCGCATCCGATTCCGTACCTGTCTATTTGCACTTTTGCACGCATAATTTCATCATCGCTTACTTCTTCCACAACACCGTTTGTAAACTCTATGCTCCGCTTTGCCTTCTCGTAATTCACCGGATTCCCTATGCGTATTGCAGTTGCAATCGTTTCCGCCTTTACGGGCGTAAATTCCTTAAATCCGTTTGCAAAGGCTCTGTAAAACGGGTTTGCATTTTTCGCCTGAATCACGGCAAGGTGCGGCACCTTATCGATAATTCCGAATTCTTTCAGTTCCATAAGCGCCTTTCCGAAAGCAGTCGTATTGCCCAAATTGCCCCCGGGCAAAACGAACCAGTCCGGTATTTGCCAGTCGAGCTGTTCAAGCGTATGGATCATTATCGTTTTTTGCCCTTCAAGCCTTATGGGATTCAAAGAATTCAAAAGGTAAATCCTGTGTTTGGATGCAATATCCTGAACGGCTTTCATTGCATCGTCAAAATCCCCTATGATTTGGAGTGTTTTTGCGCCGTATGCAAGCGCCTGTGACAATTTTCCGAATGCGATTTTTCCGTCCGGAACAAAAACAACCGCTTTCAGCCCAGCCCGAGCCGCATAGGCTGTAAGCGATGCGGACGTGTTTCCCGTGGAAGCGCAAATTACCATTTTGTATCCGAGCTTTTTGGCAAAAGAAATGCCTATTGTCATTCCTCTGTCTTTGAACGAGCCGGTGGGGTTTTCTCCTTCGTGTTTTGCATAGAGCGCTTCCGTATCAAGGAGGCTCTCGGGCAATTTATACAGGTTTGTTTTTCCTTCCGGAAAAGTAACTATCTCTTCTTCTTTAAACGGATAAACAAGCTCCCTGAACCGCCACACACCGCTCTGATCCACGGCTTTATTGCTGCACCTTCTTCTGTTCCACGTCTCTTTGATATCCGAAAAATCATCATCTTTTTCCTTTACGATTTTTACGTCAAGCAGCCCCCCGCAATCGCATCTGTACCGCGGCTTGTTCACAGGATATTCTTTTCCGCATCTCACACATTTCAGTATTCTCTTCATATTGTGATAATTATAGAAAAAATTTGC
>JALSNB010000156.1 GCA_026987225.1 Caldisericaceae bacterium | reverse complement strand
GAAGTAATACGCTTATAAGGGATCTTACCCTTGGGGATATTAAAAAGCTGAACGTATCGCATCTTATAAAAAAGGGAGCGGAAAAGCTTAGTATCATTGTGAGAGTTTTTAAAACGGATAAAGCGGGACAATTCTTCGTAGAAGTAGTCAATGAAGATAAAAATAAGCGCTACCTGTATCTTATTAAAGCAAACAAAAACGGCGTAAACAGTTTCAAAAAACTGATTTTTCCCAAGAGAGGTATGCTCGTTTCCGAAAAAGAAATCAAACTTGTTAGCAAAGGGCAGGAACTTCCTTTTGATAAAACTCCGATACCGGAGCTTTCCGAGGCGCTTTACGTGCTGAAAGGGAGAAAGGTAAATATAGAGATAAAACGCGGCGAAAGTTTTTATAACGGTATTATCGATCTGCTTGTAAAAGAAACCGAGAGTTTCGGATACGACAACATTTTGTTCTCTTCGTTTAATTACGATACCGTAAAAGAAATGAAAAGACGATATCCTTTTTTACACGTAAACAGGCTTTATGAAATCCCGAAAAATCCTCTTAAAGCGGCTAATGATGTTGACGGTGTAAATCCGCTTTTTATTCTTGTTTCCGAAAAAAGCATTTTGAAGCTTCATAAAAACGGAAAAACCGTTTATCCGTGGGTTGTAAACCATGCAAAGAGTATAGTGCGCTTCATGTTGCAGGAAGCGGACGGGGTTATTACCGATAGGCCGTATTATGCAGCCCGCATAAGAGAAGAACTGAAGGATTTGCTGAATGAAGTTTTATAAAAAAATTGTTTTTTCGGTTTTGGCAGTTTTAATGATCGGGATTCCACCTTTCGGAAGCGTATCCACGGCACGGTTAAATCCGGTAAGTAAGGAAGACTATATCATTCTTACAACCAAAAATTTATTAAAAGCGGCAACTCTTTTTAAAAACTACAGGGAAAATAAATATAACGTTCATATTGTTACGCTGTCAGATATACGCTCAAATAAAGCAAAAGATATCAGATTATATTTGAAAAAGCATTTTACCAATGGATATTTGCTCATTATAGGTAGCGAAAAAACAATCCCGAGACCTGCGATGTATCCTTCGGAAAAGGAGCACAACATTTCTTTCGATAGTCCGGGTAAAACTGAAACTGACCTCTATTACGGACTGCTTTCTGAAAATATTGATAAAGACGGCGACGGTTTCCCTGGGGAGTTTTACGATGACGATATGAAAATATCACCGGATCTTATCGTGGGACGAATTCCTTTTGATAACGAAAGCATCGTGGAAAAAGTTTTTTACGATACCGTAAAATTCGAAAAGGATTCTCCGAGCAAAGCGGTGCTTGCCGCATCTTTTATTTCTTATCCAGGTGAATTGTATCAGGGCGTCAAAATTTTTAACGGAGACGGTGCAAGAGAAGAAGAGTTAATTTCTCATTTGCTGCCTGTCCGAACCGTTAAACTTTACAATAAGAGTGGTGATTTCCCTTCGGTTTACGATGCAACTCTTCCACTGAATAAAGAGAATTTTTACAGCGAAATAACGGATGCGGGATTTACCGATTGGGTTGCGCACGGAAGCAGGGAGGCGGCATATAACGATATATGGTTTGATAGAAACAAAAACGGAATACCGGATGACGGAAACGAGTTCAAAAGTTTCATTTCGGCAGATGATTCTTTCAAAGCAAACGGAATATTCTTTTCAGGCAGTTGCCTAAATGAAAACGGAAATTCGAATTTGGGAACCGCTCTTCTTGAAAAAGGTGCAGTTTCGTTTATCGGCTCAACGGAGATCAGCTTTTCTCCTTCTTATTTTGCCAAAAGCAGTGACGGGGGGACTGGCAGCATAAATTACTACTTTGTGAAAAACCTTGTAAACGGTGAAACCGTAGGAAAAGCTCTTTACGACTCTTTCCGGTATTTTTTCAATAACTTTATTTTCAGTGATATCGAGGATCCTGTGGAAGGAAGCCTTATGGATATATATGATTACAATATCTACGGAGATCCTGCGTTAAGGTGGCACTTTAAAGTTTCCAAAACTAAAAAAAACAAAAATTACGGAAAGAGCCCGGTTTCGTTCAGCATAAAATTCGGGAAAAATATCGAAATTACGCTTAACATTCCAAAAGAAGAAAACCTGTTTTTTCTATTTCCTCCCGATAATTTGCTTATTACAAAAGTATCCGTTCCTTCCGCAATTATTGACAATAATTTCGGCATTATCAGGCTTAACGGCACCTCGGGAACCGTTACGATTTACGGGAGAGTGCGCGGAAATTTGAACGGATTGCTGAAAGTAGAGGACGGTGCTGGCATAAGTGTTAAAACCATTAATGTGAAAGGCTACGATTTGAAGGATTTTAATTTTGACGGTAAAGTGAACGAAACGGACACTGCGATATTCTACAAAAATTTTGGAAAAACATATATGTCGCCTACTTTTAACAAACTGTGCGATCTGAACTTCGACCATAAGACGGACGGAACAGATCTCTTTTTGTTTATTAAAAAAGGGCCCGCATAGCGAGCCCTTCAAATCTATGCGTATATTCCCCGTGCTTCTGTTATATCGGCTACACGTTTTATTGCCACCATGTATGCCGCAAGGCGCATCGGAACTTTGTACTGCTGACTCATCTGGTAAACGTCCGTAAAAGCGTCGACCATTACTTCTTCCAACCTGTCGTTTACTACACTTTCTTTCCAGAAATATCCTTCCCTATCCTGCACCCATTCGAAATATGAAACCGTTACTCCGCCAGCATTTGAAAGGATATCCGGAATAACTTTGATACCTTTTTTGTTCAGTATCTCGTCCGCTTCGGTTGTTGTCGGGCCGTTTGC
>JALSNB010000155.1 GCA_026987225.1 Caldisericaceae bacterium | reverse complement strand
CATAAGTTATCTTTTTTGTATTATAATTAATCGGGAGGTATTAGAATGGAACTGAATAATAAAAGTGCCGTGGAATTGAAAAACGCAATACAGAGTTTGAGAGGTTTAATCGAAGAGGAAAATGATGTACAGAGCAAGGCGAAACTTTACGTCGCATTGGGCAATACATACCTCCTTTTATCCGAAAAAGAAAAACAGAGGGATAATCTGCTAAGTGCACTTGTTTCGTTTGATAGCGCCGAGAAAATTTCCGGTGAAGATGAAATTCTTGAAGTGGTTGAAAACATGAAGGGCTTTGTATTTTTCAAACTTGCCTTCATTGAAAACAGAAACGATAATTTAAAAAAATCAATTAAGCACTATACCGAAGCCTTGAAATACAGAACGAAAGAAAAAGACCCTTACAAATGGGCGTCCACGAAATACAATTTGGGAAATGCTTACCTCTCTTTAAGGGATGGTAACGAAAAAAACAATATTCTCCGAGCGATAGAAGAATTCAAAGATGCGTATGATGTCCGCAAAGAAGACCCCGATTCCGTAGAGTTCGGAGTGATAAACAATGCAATCGGGCTTTCTTATCTTATGCTTTCGGAAATTACTCAGGATCCTAAGGAAGCGTCCGTTTATCTCAGTGAGGCCCTATCGTATTTTGACAGCGCATCTAAAATCTTTACGTTAGACAAATATCCGATTGATTATGCCATGATCCATAATAATATAGGCGTATGCTTTACGAAACTTGCTTTACTCGGTATAGACAAGGAAAAAAATCTGAAGGAAGGTATAAAGCACTATAAATATACTCTTAACGTTTACACCGAAGACGATTTTTTGGAAGATTACGGAACAGCTCTTTACAATATCGGTATCGCTTATCATAATCTTTCTAAAGTTGTTTCCATGCCTGACAAAACGGATTATTTGAAAATGGCCGAAGAATACCTTAAAAAATCCGTGGAAACATTTGATCTCGATTTGTATGCCGATTCGTTTACTCGAGGAAGCTACAATTTGGGTGTTGTTTACAAAGATCTTGCCGAAATATACGGGAGTAAAGAATTTCTCAACAAAGAGCTCATTGCTTTTAACGACGCGTTGAAAGGCTTTTCGGAAGATAAGCAGCCGTTTGCTTTTGCCACGACACATTTTTATATTGCTCAGGTATTGTATGCAATGAACCGAATTGATGAGGCACTTGAGCATTACAAAGAAGCGCGGCGTGTGGCAATTAAGTTCGACAGGAAATTGGCGGATGATCTGAACAAGATTATTAAACAGATTGAGTCTATGAAGTGAAGGTGTGTTGATATGGAAAGTGCAAAGAAATGTGCGGAATTTATCAAGCAATCGAATTTCATCGTTGCACTGACCGGCGCAGGAATTTCAACGGATGCGGGCATTCCCGATTTCAGAGGGCCCAATGGCATTTATACGCTCAACAAATACGACCCTGACAGAACGTTCGGATTAAAGTTCTTTCTTGAAGATCCGCTGCCTTTCTACGATTTCGCAAGGGAATTTTTGCATATCCTCGAGAAGGCAAAGCCTACTTTCACACATTATTTTCTTGGCACGCTCGAGAAAGAAGGAAAATTGAAAAGCGTTATTACTCAAAATATTGATGGTTTGCATCAAAAAGCGGGCAGTAAGAACGTGATCGAGCTGCACGGTGGATTTGAGAGAAGCTATTGCCTTCAGTGCGGAAAGGAATATGATTTTGCGACAATGAAAGAAAAAATTTTTAGCGAAAAGATTCCACACTGTGACGAATGCGGCGGCTTAATAAAGCCGGACATCGTATTTTTCGGGGAACAAGTTAAAGATTTTTCCAAAGCGGAAGAGCTTGTTTACCAATCGGATCTGTTTTTTGTGATAGGTTCATCGCTTACCGTTTATCCTGCCGCCATGCTTTCGGATTTTGCGAGAGGGCGTGTCGTTGTTGTTTCGAAAGGAAAAGTAAATATTTCTCCTGCGAAGGCCGATCTGATAGTGGATAGTAATATTGACAGTTTCTTTAAAGATGTTTCAAAATACTTAAAGGAGGTATGAAATGAGTAAGATTATCTATCTTGGACACTCGGCAGTAAGACTTTCCACGGATTGTTGTGATGTTGTAATCGATCCGTTCCTCAATGAGAATCCCATGTCTCCCATAAAAGCTGAACAGTGCAAGGCAAAGTATATTCTTGTTACACACGGGCATGCGGATCACCTCGGAGATGCGATAGAGATTGCAAAGAGAAATGACGCTACGATTATTGCGCCATTCGAAATAACTCAGTATGTCCAGATGAAAGGCGTTAAAAAGGTTCACTCCATGAATATCGGCGGAAGCTACAAGTTCGAGTTCGGTGAAGTGAAAATGGTCGGTGCCTTCCACAGCTCTTCAATTACGGACAACGGGCAAATTATCTATGCGGGAAATCCGTGCGGTTATGTGATAAAATTGAAAGATTTGAACGTGTACCATGCAGGGGATACCTCTGTTTTCCTCAACATGGAAATCATAGGTGGCCAGACATGGATTGATGTTGCTCTTCTTCCTATAGGCGGAAACTATACGATGGACATTCACGATGCGGTTGTTGCTACGAAACTTCTTCACCCGCGTGCCGTAATCCCTATACATTACAATACGTGGGATGTTATAAAAGCGGATCCGGAAGAGTTTAGAAAAGAAGTTGAAACAGAGACAAATGCAAAGTGCATTGTACTTAAACCGGGAGAGGGCTATTGATATTTATCGGAACTTTTTAACCCCCTCCGCAATCTAAATCATTGGAAGGAGGTGGTTTTGATGAGAAAAATTATAACGTATTTTCTCATTATTTCGTTTGTGTTTGCTATGTTTGTCGGAGTGAATGCCGTGAATGCCGAAAATTACAATATCTCCGTTTCCGTAAAAACGGATAAACAGTATTACAAGCTCGGCGATCCGGTTCATATTACGTGTACGGTAAAAAATAACGGAAACTCTCCCGTTAAACTTACTTTCAGAAATACTCAAATGTACGATCTGTCCATAGTGAGCCTCGGACTTGGAAAGCTTATATACAAATGGTCAAAAGGAAAGATGTTTGCTCAGGTGATAACTTATCTTACCATACCGGCAAACGGTGAAAAGATATTCGATTTTACATGGAATCAGAAATCGAATACGGGTGCTTCCGTTACTATCGGTGATTACAGAGTTAATTTTTGGCTTGCACTGCCTAACGGTTTCGGCAAACCCGGTATTAATACGCCGTATCTCGGTTATACTGACTTTCAGATTGTCAGCACTGTTAATTGCCACTTTCAGGATGTAATTAACCCTTATCAGCAACCGTTTGTTGAAGAACTTTACGAAAAAGGAATTGTAAAAGGCTTCCCTGACGGAACATTCAAGCCGAATTTGAAATTGACAAGGGCGCAGGCCGTTACTCTGATATTAAGGCTTATGCATGTTGTTCCCTCAAGCAATTATACTCAGCATTTCGTTGATGTTCCTCCGCACTTTTGGGCGTTTAAGTATGTCGAAGAAGCTTACGTTAGAGGAATAGCAAAAGGCGTGGGGAACGGTAAATTTGCTCCGAACAGGCCGATTTCACGAGGGGAATTTACCGTTATGCTCGTGAGAGCGTTGAAGCTTCCGTATGTTAACAAAAATAATCCGTTTGTCGATATAACGCCGTCATATTTCGGATACAAAGAAATTATAACGGCTTTCTACAGATATATTTCGGTGGGGGTGGAAAAGAACGGTAAAAGGTATTTCCTTCCTTACAGCAGTATTACAAGGGGTGATGCCGCAGTGGAAATGGGCAGAGCGATGGATTTGAACAAAGCTTCGTCTTTTACGTTACTTGGCAGCATAAAGGAAACTCCTTTTTCGGCAAATGAAAATGCAGTAAGTGTTTCTGCGGATGTACCGAATTATTCCGTTGATTTTTCACGTATTAAAAATGTAAAATCGTTTGATTTCTCGGAAAAGCAGAAAACGTTTTTGGAGCAAAACGGATTTTTTATAAAAAAGTCCGACTTTGACTCTTTTGACAGGTTCTACCAATCAAATGGCGGAAAACCCTTGTTTATATCTTTTGACACATTCCTTCAGGCGTACCATACGCTTTTTGATTTAACACTTCGCTACGACGAGGTGAATTATTTCGAACATTATTTGGATCAATTGAACAGAGGCCTTATAGAGTCTTGCGGTTATGCGTTGTTAAATGCTCCGAAAGACCTTATTCCGGCTGTTGTAAGGGATATCGAATATCTATATGTAGGCGAGAAATTGCTAACTCCGGATTACAAACTTCCTTCTTTTGTGGAACAGGCTTTGAGTATTGCAAATTCAACCGAAAACCTTTCGAAAGAAGTTGAGGAGAAAGTAAACAGTGAAGTCTCTCTGATAAATGCGCATAAAGGTTTTGCCGTATCTCCTATTTTCGGGTATAAAGAAGACTATTCTCAGTATGTTCCGCGCGGGCACTATACCAAAACGGAAGATTTGAAGCATTATTTTAAAGCGATGATGTGGTTCGGTAGGATGCGTTTCCTGTTAAAACCGGGCGTTACACCGCAGCTGATAAACATGGGAAGGTCTCAAACGCAATCCGCCTTAATTCTTTCGTTAATTATCGGCTCTTCCGATACGTTTAGGAGTTTGTACGATAAGATTTATGAGCCGACCGTTTTCTTTGTAGGAAAATCCGATGATTTGAATTTTTACAATTACCTCTCTGTTGCCAAAGAAGTTTTCGGGCAAAAGGTTCTTCTTTCCGAGCTTTCGAATGCAGAGAAAATCGATCAATTTATCAATGCGGCGTTGAAACTTCCCAATCCGAAAATTAGCACGGCCGGAGAAGCGGATGTAAACAAATCCAAAGGTTTCAGGCTAATGGGACAACGCTTTACTCCGGATTCTTACATGCTCCAAAATCTTGTTTATCCGCGGGCTGGCTACAGAATGATGCCAAAAGCTTTGGACGTATTTTTTGTGTTGGGGAACAAAAAGGCCGGAGATATACTACTCAATACGTATAACGAAAAGAAAAACGCTGCGTACGTATTGGAAGTTAAGGCTTTGCAAAAGGAATTTTCCGCTTTCGGTTTGAAGGAATGGCTGCAAAATTTGTATTGGGGATGGCTCTCCGTGTTAAAGGAATATGCGCAGGGTGAATACGGTAAAGGCTATCCGTTTTTTATGAGAAATAACAATTGGGCTAAAAAAGAACTTATAACCGCACTTTCTTCCTATACCGAATTAAAGCACGATACGATTCTATATGCAAAGCAGAGTTATACGACAAAATCGGCAATGCCGATACTGAAACCCGGATATGTGGAACCTAATATAAAAGGTTTTACAAGGCTTATCACAGTTCTTAACATGACAGAAAACGGGCTTTCGGAAAGGGGGCTGTTGCCTGACGTTTTGAAAGATAAAATAGAGTTTTTGAAGTCTCTTACCGAAAACGCACTTGCAATTTCCAAAAAAGAACTAACCGGAGAAAGCCTCTCTAAAAACGAGATGATGTATTTAGCCACTTTTCCGGACGCAGTCGGTAATTTATTTTCCTTTCCCAAAGATTTTATGGCAACTCTCGGAGGGAGTGACGAAAAAGTTCCGCTCGTTGCGGATATTCATACGGATCCGAATGCAGGCGAAGTGCTTGAAGAAGGAGTCGGATATGTAAATACGATTTATGTTGTTGCTCCGTTTAACGGAAACCTCTATATATTTACCGGTCCTGTATTTTCTTATTATGAGTTTACGGAGAAAATGGATAATCGTTTAACGGATCAAAAATGGAACTCAATGCTTAAGAACAGCACTGTTCCGAATATGCCGGTATGGGAGAAAGATTTGATTCCGTAAAATTTTAAAAGGGGGTGTAGTTTGATAGGATTAATTATTTTTTCGCTCTATGCAGTGTTTTTTATTCCGATTATTGTAAAAGTTTCCAAGAATCAAAACAGAGGAAAAGACCCGTTTAAGAATGCAAAAATACCTCTTATTATTTCTATTGCGGGGTTTATTGCCGTAACCTTGTTTCTTTCGCTGATAAATTTTGATATAGCGTTTTTATGGTTCAGGAGCCTTGGCTTCCTTAAAGCATTCTTAACGCGTGTGTATTGGCAGGTTTTACTCTACATTGTTGGATTTTTATTTTCCTGGTTTATTTATTCCCTGTTTTTTTACGTTCCCAAGAGGCGTGAAGAAATCGAAAGCGGCGAGCGTATAGTGAGGGTTTCCAAGCGTTTTGTTCCGCTTATCCTCGCACTGTTTTCTGCAGGTACGCTTTCCAGTATGTTTATGAAGGTGATTCTTTACATTCATAAGGCGCCTTCTCCGATTAAAGATCCGATATTCCACAGATCCGTATCTTTCTACATGTTCTCGTATCCGTTTTATTCGGCGATTATTTCTTACCTTATCAGTATTTTTACCATTGCTTTTATCATAGAGGAAGGCGTTTATTGGTTTTACATCAAAGCGAATTTTCATGACCGCTCGGCTGCTTCCAAGCATGCGGCGAATCTACTCTCCATTGTTGGCGGAATTTTGTTTTTATTGATAGGTGTTAAGATTTACATCAGTATGTTTTCTTTACTCACCGTATCGCACGGTGCGGTGTATGGAATCGGATATACGGATTACTATGTAAGGCTTCCTCTGTTCAAATTCCTTGCATTCCTGTTTGTCGCAGGAGGAATATTCCTGTTTGTTTACGCTTCTATCCCCCGTTTTACAAGCAGGGCCCTTGTTGTTAAAGTAATAATAAGCGGCGTGCTTGTGGGGATTGTCCTGTACATACTTTTACCTGCGTTGTATCAGAACATTGTTGTAAAGCCCAACGAACTTACAAAAGAAAAACAGTTTTTGTCTTACAATATTGCAGGAACAAGACAGGGGTTCGGGCTGGACAAAATATTGCTCAAACAGTTCCCCGACATGAAGGAACTTACCTATTCCGATATATCGAAAAACGAGGACGTAGTGAACAATATCAGGTTATGGGATTGGCGCGCTTTGAAAGACACATACCAGCAGATTCAATCAATTCGTTTGTATTACGAGTTCAAAGATATCGATGTGGATAGATACATGATTAACGGAAAGTATCGTGAAGTGATGATTGCGGCAAGGGAATTGGATCACAAACTTCTACCTGCAAATTCCAAAAGCTGGGTTAATTTGCATCTCAAATATACGCACGGTTACGGTATCTGTATGAATCCGGTGAACGAGTTTACTCCCGACGGTTTGCCGACGCTTTACATAAAGGATATTCCGCCTACGTCTACCGTATCGGGGCTTAAGGTGAAGAGGCCGGAAATATATTACGGGGAAACAACGAATGACTATGTATTTGTTGATACCAATACACCGGAGTTTGACTATCCCAAAGGAGAGGACAATGCGTACGTAACTTACAAAGGAAGCGGCGGTGTGAAACTTTCCGGCATTAACCGTTTGATTTTTGCCATAAACTATAATGATGCAAGTATTATATTGTCGAGATACCTTACCGGAAACAGCCGAATAATGATAAACAGAAATATCAAGGAACGTGTCAAAGAAATAGCGCCTTTTTTGATGTTCGATAGCGATCCTTATATCGTTCTTGGTGATGACGGAAACCTTTACTGGATGGGTGATGCATACACATATTCGTGGCTCTATCCGTATTCGGAACCGATTTATGCTTTTGGCAGGAAAATGAACTACATAAGAAACAGCGTTAAATATGTGGTTAATCCGTATAATGGCAAAGTGAGTTTCTATGTGATTGACAAAAACGATCCGGTAATAAGAACCTATGAAGACGTTTTTCCGTCTCTGTTCAAAGATGTTTCAGAAATGCCTTCTTTCCTTGTGAAGCATTTCCGGTATCCAGACAATCTTATGGAGATTCAGGGTGTTATGTATAACGTGTATCATATGAGCGATCCGGAAGTTTTCTACAATAAAGAGGACAGATGGGCGATTGCAAAGGAAAAATACAGGGACTCCACTCAGCAGGTGCTTCCGTATTTTGTCATTATAAATAACAAGGAAACCGGAAAACCTGAATTCGTTTCGATTTATCCCTTTACGCCTTATGGAAAAAGCAATCTTATTGCGCTTGCCGTGGCTCAATGCGATCCCCCGAATTACGGTAAAGTTACGGTTTATCAATTTTCCAAAGATAAACTGTACTACGGGCCGTTACAGATAGAAGCGAGAATCGATCAGGATTCAGAAATTTCGAAGGTTCTTACTCTGTGGAACCAGCAGGGCTCGGAAGTTATAAGGGGTAATTTGCTTACTTTACCGATAGACAATTCTCTTCTTTATGTGGAGCCGATATATTTGCAGGCAAGTGCCAGCAGGTTCCCTCAGCTTAAGAAGGTCGTGCTTGCAACCCAGAATAATCTTGTATGGGGTGATACGTTTGACGATGCTTTGAACTTGCTTTTCTCCGGATCTCAAATAGGAAATAGCGGTGGCGCTACGCCAAGTAACGAAACCGTTGCCGAACTTATAAGCAGTGCATATGATCATCTTCAGAAGTACAAGCAGTATGTGAGCGAGGGCAAATTTGAGCTTGCAGGAAAAGAACTCAATGCCCTGCAGAACGTATTAAGCAAATTGAACGAGCAGCAATCCAAAAAACCTTAATGCACGGGGAGGTGAATATGTTTCATATAGCGAGTGAGGAGCAGATAAAAGAAGGATTTACAACAGACATCTATTTTGTAAGGACAAAGGAGATTCTGGAAAAAGAGAATGTTAGGAAAAAGGTCATTGCAGAGTTTACAACGCAGTCTATGAAATATCCGTGGAACGTATTTACCGGATTGGATGAAGTTACGGAACTACTTAAAGGGAAACCGGTAAATGTTTGGGCGTTTCCCGAAGGTACCGTATTCCCTTCGAAAGATAAAAACGGCATTCCTATTCCCGTTATGGTGATTGAAGGTATCTATTCGGATTTTGCAATTTACGAAACACCTGTATTGGGGCTCATGTGCGAGAGTTCCGGCATTGCAACAAAGGCGGCTCGGATTAAAAAAGTTTCTGACGGTAGAATTGTTTTATCCTTTGGCATTCGCAGAATGCATCCTGCTATCGCTCCGATGATAGACCGTTCGGCATATATCGGAGGTTGTGACGGTGTTTCAAGTATTATCGGCGCTAAAACAATCGGAAAAAATCCTACCGGTACTATTCCGCACGCGCTTATTATCAATCTCGGGAGCGGGGCGGAGGCCGTAAAAGCCTTTGACAGATACATAGACTCTGATGTGCCGAGAATTGCACTTGTTGATACGTACGGGGACGAAAAATTGGAAGCCGTTCAGGCAGCCGAAGCGTTGAAAGAAAAACTTTACGGTATAAGACTTGATACGCCTCGCTCAAGAAGGGGCTCTTTTGCCGATATTATAAGAGAGGTGAAATGGGAACTTAAAATTCGCGGATTCGAGCATGTAAAAGTGATTGTTTCCGGTGGTTTGGACGAATATACGATTCCCGAACTCATTGAAGCGGGTGCTGACGGTTTCGGAGTGGGAACTTCCGTGTCCAATGCCGATACGATCGATTTTGCCATGGATATTGTTGAAATAGAAGGAAAACCTGTTGCAAAAAGAGGCAAGTTCGGGGGAAGAAAGAAAGTATTCAGAAGAGAGGAAGACGGTGAATACATGTATGAGGTGGTACCTTTTAACGAGCAGGCGGAAGGCGAGGAGATGCTAAAGCCTATTTTAATGAACGGAGAGTTGGTTTACCGGCTGCCTGAGGTTGATAGTATAAGGAGTTATGTACTCAATCAACTTTCACATTTTGGTTTGTAATGAGTTTGTTTGATAATAAAGAGCAAAAAGAGGCCTTGCCTCCACTTTCCGACAGGGTAAGGCCTGATAGGATAGAGGATTTTATAGGACAGGAAAAAGTTGTCGGTGAAAACGGCCCGCTCGCTAAAATGATAAGGAGCGGGCATCTTTCTTCGTTTTTGATATACGGCCCGCCCGGTAGCGGAAAAACGACCATTGCTTTGATTGCAACGAAAAATCTGAAGAGGCGTTTTATAACCGCAACAAACACGCGTATCAAAGACGTTAAGCAACTGCTTGAGGTAATGAAAAAAGAAAAGAAATTCTCTCGTGTCCAACCGGTTCTCATTGTTGACGAAATTCAGCATTTCAACAGAAAGGAGCAGGATGCATTTCTTGATGTCGTTGAGAAAGGCGATGTTATTCTTGTTGCTCTTACTACTGAAAATCCATCGTTTTATATCAACTCGGCATTGCTTTCCCGTCTCTCTGTGTTTGTATTTTCAAAGCTTACCGACAAAGATATCGAAAGATTACTTAAAAGGGCGGTGCGTGTCGATCGGTTTTTGAATAAATTTACATTTGCCGACGGTGTTCTTGAGAGAATTGCCCGAATTTCCGGAGGCGATGCGAGAAGGGCTTTGAATATACTCGACACGATAACGAGAAATGCGGATAAATTATCCGTAAATGAAGAAGATTTGAATGTGCTTTTGCACAATATGCCCCTCTACGGGAAAGAGCAGCACTACGATATTATTTCCGCATTCATAAAAAGCATGAGGGGAAGTGATGCGGATGCCGCACTGTACTATTTTTACAGAATGATAAAAGCAGGAGAGGATCCGCTTTACATAGGTAGGAGAATGATACGTTTTGCTGCCGAGGATATAGGGCTGAAGAACCCGAACGCCCTTGTTGTTGCAAATAGTGCTTTCGAAGGCTTTCAGAAGGTAGGCCCTCCGGAAGGTTATCTTGTGCTTGCAGAAGCTGCGATTTACCTTGCAAAATCTCCTAAAAGCAATGCAGTTTACCTTGCCGAAAAATCCGTACTGAAAGAAATTGAAACAAGCGGTGATCTTGAAGTTCCTAAAAAGTTGAGGAATCCAGTGACAAAACTAATGAAGGAGCAAGGATACGGAGAAGGGTATAAATACCCTCACAACTACCCGGGGCATATCGTAGAAGGCGAAAAGTACCTTCCCGATAAAATTCGTAACAAAAAGTTTTACAAAGAGGATTAATCCTCTTTTTTGATAGTTATCTCAACTGTTTTTACTTCGGGTATATCTTTCAATGTACCGATAAGTGCCAGTATAACGGATTTAAACACTTCGTAAACGTATTTGTTTGCAGGCAAACGTTTACCGTTGATTTTTATTTCTACCATTTTTCCACCTCCCAAAAGTTCTTTTCGTATAATTTCTTTTATCTTTTGCAATGCCCTACTTCTATGGCTTATTTTATTTTTCGTATTCTCTCCAAGCATCGAAAAACTACTTTCAAATCCGTTCGGTTTGAAAACTGGATCGTATCCGAATCCGCTGCCTTCTCTTTTTTCCGCCTTTTCCAAAATCTCTCCTTCTACTTTTCCTTCCGCGGAAAATAC
>JALSNB010000154.1 GCA_026987225.1 Caldisericaceae bacterium | reverse complement strand
AAACGTGATTCGAGACGCTTCCTATTGCATATTTCGTATCACTGTTTTTTATCGCATCTTCCACAGCTTCGGAAATTGCAATTCCCAAACTTCCGGAAGTATCTGGAAATTCTTTTCTGATTTTTCTGCCAACTTCAGTAAGATCCGTCGGTGAAGAGAAACATTTTCCGCCCCACGCTTCCATAAGAAGCTTCCTGTAAGGCTTTTGCTCGTAACTTGCCCTCACCATATAGACCTTTACCTCAAGGCCGAACTGAGAGCCTGCAAACGAAAGGGCTGAACCCCACTGCCCGGCACCGGTTTCGGTGACAAGTTTGCTTATGCCCTCACGCTTGTTGTAAAACGCTTGGGCAACGGCAGTGTTCGGTTTGTGAGAGCCTGGCGGAGATACGGATTCGTTCTTGTAAAAAATCTTTGCCTTGCTGCCGATTGCTTTTTCAAACTTTTCGGCACGCACAAGCGGCGTGGGGCGCCACATCGCATAAACGTTTCTTACTTCTTCCGGAATCTCTATAAACCTTTTAAGGGACATCTCTTGCTCGATGCACTCCTCTGCAAAAATCATTTTGAGTTTTTCCGGACTCACCGGTTTTTTCGTTGCGGGATCAATTGGCGGAGGAACGGGCTCCGGCAGATCAGCAAGCACGTTGTACCATTTCTTCGGCAGTTCTTCTTCGCTCAAAAGCACTTTTTTCATGTCAGCCTCCTTTAAAATTTTATAAAATAAAAAAGGGCCTCTTCCGAGGCCCTCAGCAAAAAGTCAAAATATGGAATGGTTAAGCAGTAATAACACCTGCCCCGGAAGATCCTATGTCTTCAGGGCACCACCACATCCAACCAAAAACAATACCGCTTAACCGTTTGTCTCTTTTCATTTGAAAAGAGTATAGTCCGAAATTTTCGCTTGTCAATACCAAATTTGCCGAATACTTAATTGCATGTTATAATGAAACCAAACATACGGGAGGGAATTATGAGAAAAAAACTTTTAGCAATCTCCGTTGCCCTGATCATAGGCATAATACTGTTTTCAGGATGCGGAGGAGGAAAAACAAACCAAAGGGGAAATAACGGAAGCAGCACTCAAAAACCAGTGACAACGGCGAGCCTTACGGTTAGCGTAAACAACGAAAGCGGCACACCTCTGAACGAAGCAAATGTAAACGTGGAAGGCAAAAGTGCCGTAACGGATAATAGCGGCAAAGCGTCATTTGCATCGCTAAAACCGGGAAGTTATACGGTTAGCGCCCAAAAAGACGGATACAAAAATACGGAAGAAACCGTAACTCTTAACTCAGGAGACAAAAAAACGGTTAATCTCACGTTAACCAAAACAGCCGAAGAAAACGCAGCGGAACAACTGAACGATATTTCCAAATTGAAGAGCTACAGGCTTACGTTCGAATCGCTTTCACCGGACAAAAAAACTGGAAAGATGCTTATAGAAGAGGACGATTTCGGAAAAGAAAAACACATGGTGATATACAACGGCGAAGGAAAAGTCGAGATGGAATTTTACGATGTTAACGGAAAGGCAAAACTCCGCTCCGGGGAAAACGGAAAATGGATGAGCCTTCCGGAAAGCAGCGTGAAAGCAATGACAGACAGCTCGCTCGGATTTGTAAACAGTATGATGAACGGAACTGTAGAAGATTTTAACGAAGCGGTAAAAGGCAAAGGCGGAAGCGTAAGATACAAACAAGAAAAACTCGGCAGCGAAACGGTAAACGGATATCCGACATCCAAATATCGCCTTTATTTGGAGGGGCACGATGAAGAAGGAACAGGCATCATAGACAGTTATTTATGGGTAATAAGCAAAGGCCAATACAAAAACTACACTACGAGAATGATACTGAATTTCAAAGGAACTAACGGAAAAACTTCAAAAATCACGGTGAACCTAACGGATTTGGGCAAAGACCTTCATATCGCATTGCCATAACGTTTTTTAAAGAATTCTTCGACACAAGCCCGCAGACAAACTGCGGGTTTTTATTTTCTGCGGAAACGGTAAAAACGCTTGACAACAAAAAGATTCAATGTAAAATTTATAAGGAGGTGGTAAAGAAAAATCAAAAATAGAATAAAAAGCGTTTCTCTGCGGAGCCCGTAAAGAATCTTAAACTACTGAAATTTATACGAATTAAATATTGAAATTTCGGAAAAATAAATTGATTTGCTATTGACAGAAGATATAAGAGTAATATAATTAAAATGATTATAATTTAAGAAAGGAGATGGAACGATGCTGAACGAAAAGATGAAGAAAGCACTGACGGATCAGGTAAACGAAGAGTTCTATTCGGCTTATCTGTATCTCTCTATGTCCGCTTATTTTAGCAAAATCGGGCTTAAAGGTTTTGCAAGCTGGATGATGGTGCAATACAAAGAAGAAGTGGATCACGGAATGAAAATGTTTAATTACCTCATTGCAAGAGGGGAAGACGTGAAGCTTCAGGCGATAAAAGAGCCACCGAGCAATTGGGATTCGCCTCTGCAGGTTTTCGAAGAAACGTTAAAACACGAGCAGCACATAACGGAGCGAATAAACTACCTTATAGATATTGCCGAGGAAGTGAAAGACAGGGCGACATACAACTTCCTTCAGTGGTTCATTGACGAACAGGTTGAAGAAGAAGAAAACGACAGGGAGATCATCGACAAACTGAAACTCATAGAAGGAAGCAAAAACGGACTGTTCATGCTCGACAAGGAACTCGGTGCAAGAACATACACTCCGCTTACAAACGAGGAGGCGTAGATGGCCGTAAGAAAACTCGTCGAACATGTTTTTGCAGTCGGTGCAATCGATTGGGACAGAAAACTGTTTGACGAACTGATACCGCTTCCGGACGGCACGAGCTACAACTCGTATCTCATCATAGGAAAAGAAAAGACTGCGCTTATCGATACGGTAGAGCCGGAGAAAAAAGAGGAATTCCTGAACAATTTGAAGGCGGCAAATCCGCAGAAAATCGATTATATAATATCAAGCCACGCAGAGCAGGACCATTCGGGATGCATTCCGGACGTTTTGAAACTCTACCCTAATGCAAAAGTCGTAACAAATGCAAAATGCAAATCGTTCCTCAAAGAATTTTTGCTCTTAAAAGACGATGTATTCATTGAAATAAACGACGGAGATACGCTTGATCTCGGAGGAAAAACGCTCAAATTCATATTTACTCCTTGGGTGCACTGGCCGGAAACGATGTCCACTTACCTTGTTGAGGATAAAATTCTTTTCTCCTGCGATTTCTTCGGCTCGCACAGAGCGGCAAGCCACCTGTTTGTTGAAAACTCGCACAGGGTAATAGTGGATGCAAAAAGGTACTATGCGGAAATAATGATGCCGTTCAGAGTGCAAATAAGGAAAAATATCGAAAAACTCGGAGAATACGATATCAAATACATCGCACCGAGTCACGGCCCCGTGTATCCTGATCCGAAAATCATAATAGATGCATACAAGGGCTGGATATCCGACGAAGTTAACAAAAAAGTCCTTATTCCTTACGTGTCAATGCACGGGAGCACAAAGAAAATAGTGGAATACCTGACGGATAAATTCATAGAAAACAATGTGGAAGTAATACCCATTAACCTTACTGTTGCAGACGTAGGGCAGATAGCAATGGAACTTGTTGACAGCGCAGGCGTTATCTTTGCAACGCCTTATGTGCTTGCAGGCGCACATCCCGCTGTTGTTTCAACGGCATACCTCACAAATGCGCTCCGTCCCAAAGTAAAAGTCGCATCCATCGTGGCATCGTACGGATGGGGCGGAATGGGCACAAAACAAATTCAAGGCATGCTTTCCAATTTGAAAGCCGAATTCGTGGAACCGCTTCTCATAAAAGGGTTCCCAAAAGAAGAAGATTTCAAAAAATTGGACGAATTTTCAAAAACAATTACAAATAAAATTATACAAGGAGGTGCAGTATGACAAAAAGACTGGAAGTTTACAAATGCGAAATTTGCGGAAACATCGTTGAGGTGATGCACGAAGGAAAAGGACAGCTTGTTTGCTGCGGACAGCCGATGGTTTTGCTTGAAGAAAAAACCGCGGACTCATCTACGGAAAAGCATGTTCCTTTCATTAAGAGGGAAGGCAACGCTTACATCGTAAAAGTCGGAGAAAACACTCCGCACCCTATGGAAGAAAAACATTTTATAGAATGGATCGAGCTTATTGTTGACGGAACGCTTTACAGAAAAGAACTGAAGCCCGGAGACAAACCGGAAGCAGTATTCGAAGTACCCGAAGGGAAAGAAGTGTTTGCAAGGGAACATTGTAATATTCACGGCCTTTGGAAAGGCACTTTGAAATAATTTTTTATAAGGAGGTGGTATTATGTTGATGGTTGGCAAAGAAGTACCGGACTTTGAAACGGAAGCTTTCTTCCCTGAAGAAGGAACTTCCGACAAAATCAAACTGTCGGATTACAGGGGTAAATGGGTGGTGCTCTGCTTCTACCCGGCGGACTTTACTTTTGTTTGCCCTACTGAAATCAACGCAATGGCAAGGGCGTATGACGAACTGAAGAAAATGGGCGTTGAAGTAATTTCAATGAGCACGGACACGGTATTCTCACACAAGGTATGGCATGAAACATCGGAACTCATCAAACCGGTAAAATTTGCGATGGGCGCCGACCCGACAGGGAAAGTCTCCAAACTCTACGAAGTTTATGACGAAGAGAGCGGAACCGCAGTAAGAGGAAGGTTTATCATAGACCCGGACGGGATTTTGAGAGGCGTCGAAGTGCTCTATCCGAACGTAGGAAGAAACGTAAAAGAACTGATCAGGCAGATAAAGGCATTCCAATACGTGAGGGAACATCCGGATCAGGTGGCACCGGCAGGATGGGAACCCGGTAAAAAGACATTCAAGCCTGAAATGAAGATTGCAGGCAAAGTTTATACTGTCTGGAAACCAGGGGAATAACAATGCCCTGCCTCGAACCCGATAAAAATCTTTCCGAAGCGGCAAAAAAGGTGCTTAAAGCACTGAGCGAGCTAAAAGAAGCGACAAAAGCGGAATTAGCCGAAAAAACAGGGCTCGACACACCTGTTATTGCAAGAAAGTTAAGGGAGTTAAAGGAAAAAGGTGCCGCAGCCGAAGCGGACGGAAAATTTAAAATTACGGAAGACGGTATAGAAGCGGCAAAGAAGATTTAAAAAAGAGGGGCACAAGGCCCCTCTTTTTTGTCTGCACCACTTTTAAATGATTTCTTTAATTTGTTCCATTCCTTTCTTTAGTGTGAGCAAAATCATCCCGAGTTTTGCATTTTTGTTCGTCACAACCATAAGTGCCGCAATGTTTTTAACGGATGGAACAATCACGTATCCGTCATTACCTTTTACAAATGTTTGCTCGAGAGAACCCTTTTTAAGTTCATCGGCCGCTCTTTCACCAAGAGAAAGAATAGTTGCCGAAAGCGCCGCAACCCTGTCCTCGTCAGCACCGTTTGGCAGATAACTTGCAACTGGCAAACCGTCAAGGCTAACAACACTTAACGCCTCAATATCCTGAGACTCGGCCTTCATTGATTTTAAAACATCCAATATTCTCTCTTCTTTTGTTGTCATCTTTTACTCCTTTGGAACCTCCACTTCAAACTCGCAAAAATCTTGTTTGCCCATTGCGGCACAAGACGTTTCCTTCACGGAAATACGTTTGCCAAAATAGGTTGAATAAATACCACCCAAAATTCCACGGGTAAGATGGCATACAGGAGTATCGCTTTCCTTATCCGTATTGGCCTTATAGCTTGCAACCTCAAAACTGTTGTGGAAACGAATAACAATTTTATCTTTTTGCTCGTCCATGATTTCAAACGTTCCGAACCCCTGATAAACAGCCATACCGAAGACCATTTCAAGCGCCATGCTTTTGTCGCCCGCAAGATCGGCATACCTCTTGTAAAATTCCTCGCCAATCCTCTCACCAAGCTGATACAAAACAGGCCTTAACGAATCCGCACCACCCAAACCGTAAGGAAAGTACTTTACACCCATCATAACGAATCTATGCCCCTTAAGCACGATGTCTCCGTTATCATCGGTAAGTACGGGCCTGCCGGCAAGTTCTGCAATTTTTTCCGCAACTTCTTTTGTAATTTTTCTCATTCGCTCCTCCATAATAAAATTTGCCTCCTCTTATTAGTTTTTTAAAAGATCCGAAAACCCAACAAACCGCATTCTTTTGGGTACTTCCATCTTCGCTCATATAACTTGCATTTTTACCACCCTCTTCCTCCTTAAAAGATAAAAAATGCAGGTAAAACCTATTT
Source organism: Caldisericaceae bacterium (assembly GCA_026987225.1). Lineage (GTDB taxonomy): Bacteria > Caldisericota > Caldisericia > Caldisericales > Caldisericaceae > S016-85. The sequence continues at coordinate 5,222 of JALSNB010000154.1, read as the reverse complement.
CAGCAAATAATTATAGTAAAAATTACCATTTTAAAAAATACACTTAACCGATAACTAACAGCGTTTGCATTTATTTTTAAACCGATTATAATTTAAGAAATATGTTTTTATAAAACGATACAAAGGAGGCTTTGAAGAATATGGATTACGATAAAGCGATAGAAATTGCGGAAAATATTTATTGGGTTGGCGTAAGTGAGAAAGAAGCGTTTTTCAGAACAAACTCGTACCTCATCAAGGGAGAAAACGAGTCTGTGCTTATTGATCCGGGCTCAATCCCGCAGTTCGACATTGTAAGCAAAAAGGTGCTTTCGCTCGTCCCGAAAGAACAGGTTAAGTATGTAATAGCATCACACCAGGATCCGGATGTTTGCTCCGGAATAGTGCCTTTTAAACAGAACGGTTTTAAATTCAAAACCATTGCGCACAGCAGGGTGTCGGCGCTTCTTCTGTTTTACGATAAAAACCTCGATCTTTACAATATCGACGAACATAACTTCGAACTTACATACGACAACGGAAAAAAACTAAAGTTCGTATTTACGCCATACTTCCATTCACCGGGTGCATTCGTAACGTATGAACCTAACAGCAAAGTGCTGTTTACATCGGATATATTCGGTGCATTCCAGAAAGATTGGGCACTTTTCGCCGATCACAACTATGTGGAAGCAATGAAGTCATTTAACGAACTTTACGCACCGTCAAAAGAAATTGTAAACTTCTCTGTTAAAAAATTCAGAGAATTAGACGTAAACACCATTGCACCCCAGCACGGTTCGGTAATCAAAAAGGATCTTATAGAAACGATGTATCACGCGCTTGAAACGATGGACGCCGGTATGTTCCTTGAAAATGCGGAAATCAACGTACTGAAAATGGAAGTTATGGATGAAATCCCGGTGAATATCCTGAGCGATATATTTAAGATTGTGAAAGAGCGTTCCGAAACCGTGATCGGAAAAGAAAGAGCCGAAGAAATTCTGAAAGAAACGGTGCCGGAAGGTACGCAACTCACTTACGATCTGCTTAAAAAGTTCATAGAGAACGTAAAAAATGAAAACTCGCTTGCAATTGCGGTAATGAAAGTGCCGCTTGTAAACTATATTATGGATAATTCAACCAAGCTGAAAGGCAAAGTGCCCGGTTTGGTAAAGGAGATAATATACATGTGATGGAAGATATAACAAAAATTTTTAAGGAGAAACATTTAAAAGTTACAAAACCGCGTAAAGAAATTTATAATTTTATAGTAACACACCCGATTCATCCGACGGCTGAAGTTGTATTTAAAGAAGTGCAAAAAAAACTTCCGGATATTAGCTTTGCCACGGTTTATAACGTATTGAACAAATTCGTGGAAATAGGGCTAATAAAAGAGTTCAAAATAGGAAAGGAGATGCACTTCGACGGAAATACCGCACCACATATTCATTTCATTTGTATTCACTGCGGAAAAGTGAAAGATGCCAAATTCGAAGATTATAAGAAAGTAATTCAAACAGCTCAAAAAGAAGGATGGAAAGTGGAAGAATTTTCGCTTTTTGTTTACGGTATCTGCCCGGACTGCAGAAGAAAATCGAACAATTAAACAAAAAGGCCCGCTTAAGCGGGCCTTTAAAATTTATTCTATAACAACGGCCGTTCCGCTGACACTTACCATCAGCATACTACCGCTTTTACCTACGGTTTCGTAGTCAAGATCCACGCCTACAATGGCATTTGCCCCCATTGCTTCGGCACGCTTTTGCATTTCTTTAAGTGCTATTTCTTTTGCCTTTATCAGTTCGTTTTCGTATGAGCTTGCCCTGCCACCGAAAAAATCGGCAAAGCTTGCAGTGAGATCTTTCAAAAAGTTCGCACCCATGATCGTTTCTCCGGTAACAATACCGATATAGCGCACAATTTTCTTTCCTTCAATCGAAGGCGTAGTCGTGATAATCATACATTATCCCTCTTTTTTGTAAGGAATGCCGTCTGCAGCAGGCGGTATTGCACGCCCCACAACTCCTATTAAAGCACCTATCGTAAGCAGATACGGCAAAGCAAGGTAGAATCCGAGAGGTATCTGTTTTGCAATTCCGGATGCACTGCTCTGCAAAAGAAGCTGCACAATCTGCGCGGAAGCAAAAAGAAGAGACGCAATAAGAGCCCCAACCGGAGTCCATTTACCGAATATCATTGCAGCAAGGCCTATAAATCCTTTACCCATAGGCATTGCATTTGTAAAAGAAGAAAGTGTCCCAAGAGATAAAGCCATTCCTCCCATTGCGGCAAATATGCTTCCCCAGATTACGGCAAGCCATTTTATTTTGAACACGTTCACTCCGAGTGTCTCGGCTGCATGCGGATTTTCTCCAACGGAACGGATTCTCAAGCCAAGCACGGTATGGTAAAGCACAAAATGAACGACAGCCGTCGAAATAAGCGCAAGCCACACAATTATTGTAAGATTCGAGAACGCACCGAGCACAGGTATATTCTTTAAAAAAGTAAAATGAACCCTCATATTGTTACTGCCAAAATACGGAGCCGGCGGTGAGTATCCGGTTGTTTTGAACACAAATTCAAGAAGATACGTAATGATACCCATTGACATAACGTTTATTGCAACTCCGGAAACAATCTGATCCCCAGCCCATTTTACTGTAATATAAGCATGAAGGGCGCCGAGCACAATACCGATCGCTATGCCCCAAAGCAATCCGATCCACGGACTTTTAGATACGAATGCACCCCATACGCCGAAGAAAGCCGAAAAACGCATTATACCTTCAAGAGCAATATTGACAACACCCGCATTTTCGGACATAACGCCGCCAAGAGCGGCAAAAAGTATGGGAGCTGCAAAATCAAGAGTTTGCGCAATGGAAAGATTCAAAAGATTCGGACTATTATTCATTTGCGGCACCTCCAGTGGCAGGTTTTTCAAGATGTTTCTTTCTATTCGCATTTACAAGTTTAAGAATGAGATAACGCACAAGCTCCTGCAAAGCAATAAAAGCAACAATAAGGCCTTCTATAATGGACGGGAATGTTTTGGGAATATGGGCAAGCTGCACTGCAGTCGCACCGGTTCTCAATCCGCCTATCAACATACCGGCAAGGAATACTCCGAGCGGTTCGTTTTGTCCTATAAGAGAGACGGCAATACCGTCGAATCCGTATCCACCCTCAAAAACAGGAGGAAATTGGAATAAAATACCGAGAATGATAAATGCACCTCCGAGAGCGGCAACAGCTCCGGATATAAACATTGTCTGGACTACACGGCGCTCCACTTTGACACCGGCAGCCTTGGGAGCTTCCATATTATAAATTAACGTATACCCCATTGCGCGTATTTCAAAACCAAACGTCGTCCTGTAAAGCATAAACCACGTAAGATATGCAACAACAATAATTATTATTATGCTTATGTTTAACCTTGTTCCGTGAAGAATAATAGGAAGTTTGGCAGTTTCAGAGACATAGGGCGTACCTGATACTCCCGTCTGGACATTTGCTTTCATCGGGCCTATGACAAGCCAATCCTCAATAAGATAAATTGCAATCCAGTTAAGCATAATCGTAGTAATAACTTCATGTATGCCGTTTTTTGCCTTAAGCCATCCCGCAATTGCACCCCAGATACCACCTGCAAGCATAACCATTATGAAAATTATCGTCAGATGAATCGGCTTGGGCATATTTGCAAACGGCTTTGCATACCCGAAGTATGCCGCAACAATTCCGCCTACAAGAAACTGGCCTTCCGCACCGATACTGAACAACCCGCCTTTTGCCGCTATTGCAAAAGCAAGACCTGTCGAGATATACATACTCGACGCAAGAAGCATTTCGGCAAAATGATTTTTAAAATAAGGGCCGGGAAATAAACCCGATGCACCGAACATCAGTTTATATGCAAGGATAGGACTTCTACCGGTTGACCAAATAAATATTGCTCCGACAAGAAGTGCAATAATAATAGAAACTATCGGAACAACAAAAGTAAGCCACCAATTTCTTTCCCTATGGCCGAATACAATGCCTTTCAGAACGTTTTTCATTGCACTGCCCTCTCTTTCCTCTTTAATCCGAGCATCATAAGGCCAAGCTCCTGCTCGTTTGTTTCTTCCGGTGTCGTTTCGCCTACAATCTCGCCTTCGTAAAGAACAAGAATTCTGTCTGCAAGACCGAGAACTTCCGAAAGTTCAAGAGATATCAGAAGTATTGCAACTCCTTTTTTCTTCTCTTCCAAAAGATGATTATAAACAAATTCCATTGCTCCTATGTCAAGCCCTCGCGTGGGCTGAGACGCAAGCAGGAAGTTATGTTTCATAGAAAGTTCTCTTGCAACAATTACTTTCTGTTGGTTTCCACCGGATAAATTACCGGCTTTGATGTATATATTTCTTGGCCTTATATCAAACTCGTCCAACTGCTTTGTTGCAAATTTATCGATTTCGGTATCGTTCATCACACCGTTCTTAGAAAAGGGATACAGAGTATGCTGCCCCATTATAATATTATCCTTTACCCTGAAAGGAAGGACAAGCCCTCTTCTCTTTCTGTCCTCGGGAATATATGCCATGCCTTTGCTTCTTATGTCGTAAGGAGTAATCATTCTCATTTCTTTTCCGTTCAGAATAACTTTTCCTTTAAGCGGACGGGTGAAACCTATCAAGGCGTTAACAAGCTCGGCCTGTCCGTTTCCCTCAACTCCCGCTATAGCAACGATTTCCCCTTCGCGAACATCAAAGGAAACACCTTTTAATCCTACAATTCCCCTGTGGTTTTTAACGGTAAGATCTCTTACGGAAAGGATAACAGAACCCGGTTTTGCAGGAACTTTGGGAATTTCAAGCACGACATTTCGCCCGACCATCATTTTTGCAAGTTCTTCCTCGCTCGTTTCTTCTTTTTTTACTATACCTTGCAGTTTACCTCTTCTTAAAACGGCAATTCTATCCGAAATAGCCATTACTTCTTTGAGTTTATGTGAAATAAATAAAATTGTTTTCCCGCTCTTTTTAAGTGCCATTAATGTTTTGAACAAATCTTCCGTTTCTTCGGGAGTAAGAACGGCCGTAGGTTCGTCAAAAATAAGAATTTCTGCACCTCTCCTCAAGATTTTTAAAATTTCGACTCTCTGCTGGATGCCTACAGGAAGGTTAGCCACTTTTTCTGTAGGATCCACTTTTAAGCCATATTTTTTCGAGAGCTCTTTTATTTCATTC
>JALSNB010000153.1 GCA_026987225.1 Caldisericaceae bacterium | reverse complement strand
GAATTACACGTTTATAGGGGAAGGCGGAAAATACCGCTCGCCTATTGTAAAGAAAGGGTTCTTCGAACTGCTCTGTGCTTCGGGTTTTATCTCCGTTGCAAGCGGCGATGTTGAGTTTCATATCCACGCTGTTTTTGCCGATAAAAACGGTGCCGTTTTCGGCGGACATCTTCTTGAAAACGGCAATATTATTTTTGCGACGTGCGAGCTTACGCTAACGGAAATAAAAGGCGTTGCGATTCGCAAAGAGTTTGACGAGGAGAGCGGGTTTGACCTTTTCAAGCTGAAACGTTTTTATAAAGAGTGATTTTAAGAAAATAGGAGGCATAAATATGGATGAAAAAGTAAAAGGGATTATTAAGGAGTACGAAGGCCTTATCAAAAAAATCGGGATAACCGAAAAGCCTTTTACAAATGACGAAGGGAAAATTATTCTTCTCGGAAGAAGATGGGTGCTGCTTGATGTTGACTATTTTCCGGAATTTATGATCGGGGTTACCGAGCAGGTTGTCGGGCCTATTGCAAAAGAATTTACTTATTGGTTTGGATATGCATACGGGGAAAAAGTTGCCGAAAGGCAGCTTGAAATGGGCGTTCCCAGGGAATACGTCCTGCCGTCCCTTTTTGCAATGACCGCTCTCTTTTCCGGTTGGAACATTACAAAAATAGACGAAATCGACCTTGACAAAGGTTATTTGAAATTACGTTCATATAATAATTTTGAACTTGACAGTGCAAAGGCTGCCGGTAGAAAAACGGATTTTAAGTTTAGCAGAGGCGTAATAGACGGTGTTTTTTCCGCGCTTGTCAACGCGAAAACTCAGTCAAAGATTACACTCGACGGTGACACGATTATAATTGAAATTACGAAAAGATAACAGTTAAAAAGCCTTTTAATTTTTCTATTTTGTCAATACAATGCATGTATGAAAATACTTTATGCGGTTTGCAATTTGGGGCTCGGGCATGCAACAAGGAGCCTTCCGTTGATAAAGGCTCTTATAGAAAGCGGGCACGAGCTTTATATCGTTAGCACGGGCAGTGCGCTTGCCCTTCTTAAAAAAGAGCTTAACGATTCCGTTAAAGCGTATATAGATTATCCCGGTTATCCGCCTATGGAGCGCGGGTATGGCAAAAAAACGTTCTATTTTATCCTGATAGGCGATTTGTCGCGTACCGCAAAAATGATCGTAAAGGAAAGGGTTTTCACAGGCAAAATCGTTAAAAAATACGGGATAGACCTTACGGTTACGGACGGAAGATACGGCGTTTTTACATTTTCCAAGCCGTCCTTTATCATAACTCACCAGCTTCATTTTGCATCGCTGCTTTTTGAGAAACTTTCAGAAAAGAGCACCGAAATTGCAAACGGCATTCATTTCAGGAATTTCACAAGGGTTATTGTTCCGGATTTTGCAAATTTCGAGCGCTCCCTATCGGGCAATTTGAGCCATAACGTTCGCTTTATCCCGCCCACTCATCTGCGCTACGTCGGGCTTTTGTCAAGTTATGAAAAAATCGATGTCAGAGAGGATATTGACTATTTATTTGTAATCAGCGGATTTATCAAAGAAAAAAAGGAAAGTTTTGTTTCCAAACTGTTCGAGCAGGCAAAATCCCTTAACGGAAAAAAAGTGTTTGTTCTCGGAAAACCCGGAGAAAACAATGTAATCAGAGACGAAGAACATAATATTGTTGCATACTCTTACGTGAGCGGAGAAAAGCGCGTTGAACTTATGAACAGGGCAAAACTTGTCATAGCCCGTGCAGGCTATACGACGATAATGGATCTTGCCGAACTTGAGAAAAAGGCCCTGCTTGTCCCTACTCCCGGTATGGGCGAGCAGCAGTATCTTGCGCGCTACCACAGGGAGAAGGGGAATTTTTATTCGGTCAAGGAAGAAAAGATAAATCTTGCAAGAGACGTGCAAATTGCACAGAGATACGGCGGTATAAAACCGATTCACAAAACGGATGTTTCGATAAAAAATTTCCTCAGGTGCATAAACGGCATACGAAAATAAAAAAAAGCGGCCCGAAGGCCGCTTAATTTATGAGTTTTGTTAGGATTCTGTATGCGACGAGCGCAAGTTCTTCTCTGCTTGCAAACGCTTTCGGATTGAACTTTCCGTTTTCGCCCTCCATTATTCCGTGCTTTTTCAAAAATTCTATCTCTTTAAAATATTTGTAATCCGGCGGTATATCCTCAAAGGGTGTTTTGTTGATAAGCGAGAGCAGTGAGACATAAGGAAAGTTTTTTCCGGGACAGAGCGTCGAATTCGCACGGTGCGTGATGTCGGAAATAACGTCTTTGTGCCTCAAAACGTTTTTAATCGGCACGTCGAACATGTAAACGAGCTTTCTTACGAGTGCAACGCCCGCTTCGAACTGTGCCTTAGGCATAATGCCCGTTTGAAAGTTTCCTATGAAACACACCCCTATGCTTTCCAGATTTACCTTATAATTCGTTGCATGCCATGCGGGAAGCTCCACGGGTTGCCCTTTGAACACTTTACCGCTTCTTCCTATGAGAAAATGATAGTCGCATCTGTAAAGCGGAAATTCGCTTTCCCAATGTGCCCGTGCCCTTTTGCAAATAACCTCCGAAATGGCGCTTCCGTCCCTGTCGCTTTGGTTCAGCATCGGGGCCGTTGCCGAGTGGTGAAGTATAATGTAATTTATGTTTCTCATTTTTTGTTCAGTCCGTCTATAAAGCGTGCAAGGTTTTCCACTGCGTTTGAGAGCCTGTCCAGTTTGTTTCCGAAGATTACGAGCAGGTAGATTGATACCGCTATCGGAAATCCGAGATTTGCTATAATTTTCATTAGTTCCTCAACTGTCATAACGATTCACCTCCTGTGAAAGCCCGCCTCAAGGGCGGGCATGCGAATTTACGGAACGAGATCGTGGAAAGTG
>JALSNB010000152.1 GCA_026987225.1 Caldisericaceae bacterium | reverse complement strand
CCTTTTCCTGAACGTTTTGCATCTTGCCGAAGAAAAAGGATTTTCCGTTTTTTTGCTTGGCTCGAAAGAAGAGGTTGTGCAAAGTGCCGTAAAAAACCTTAAAGAGAAGCATCCCCGTCTCCGTATAGCAGGTTTTCATAACGGTTATTTTTCCGATGAGAATGAGATTGTGAAAATGATAAGTGAGAGCGGTGCGGATATACTTTTTGCCGGAATGGGAAGTCCTAAGCAGGAAAAATTTATATACAAAAATCTCAAAAGGTTGAACGTGAAATTTGCAATGGGTGTCGGCGGGAGTTTCAATGTGCTTTCCGGTGAATTCAGAAGGGCACCGCATATTGTGCAGCAATTGGGGCTTGAATGGCTTTACAGGTTTTTACTCGATCCGAGGCGTTTGCCCCGAATACTTTCCCTGCCTAAATTTGTTTTCCTTGTAATGCGGTATCCTCAAAAAGTAAAAGACGAAGTGGATTTTTTCGGTATAAAAATTTCAAACAGAAGCCTTACGGATAATTTACTCATTGCGGATCAATTCGTTTCTTCGGGAAAATTCCATCTCGTTATTACCCTTAACGGTGAAATGGCATCCAAAGCATTTAACGATAAGAAATTCTTCGACATACTGAAGCGTGCCGACCTTGTAATTCCCGACGGCATAGGTATCGTATGGGGAGCAAGAAAATTGGGCGAAAGAATCGTTCACAGAATTCCGGGGATAGAGTTCGGGTGGAACTTGCTAAGGCTTGCCGAAGAAAGAGGATACGGCGTATATTTTCTCGGTGCAAAAGAAGATGTTTTGAAAGAGGCGCTAATAAAGATAAAGAGCACCTTTCCCAAGCTGAAGGTTGCGGGGGCACATTCCGGGTATTTTGATAAAAACGAAGAATCTGCAATAATTAATGAAATAAGGGAAATTAAGCCGGACATGCTTTTTGTCGGAATGGGCGGAGGAAAACAGGAAAAATGGGCTTTTAGCCACAGAGATTTGAATGTTCCGCTTACGATTGGTGTGGGAGGCTCTTTTGACGTTTGGAGCGGAAGGATAAAGAGAGCCCCGATTTTTGTGCAGAAGTTAGGATTGGAATGGTTATACAGGATGCTTATTCAGCCGAGCAGGGTTGTGCGCATAGGAAACGTGATTTCTTTTGCCGTAAAAGTAATGTTCGGAAAAGTAAACGGTAAGGAGGGAAAATGAACATTGTAGTCACTGTAAAGGTTGTGCCCGAAAAGATAAAGTTTAACAAAGAAACAAAGAGGATCGAACGCGAAGGCATTAAGAGTATTTTAAATCCGCCGGATCTTGTTGCTGCGGAATTGGCAAGGAAAATAAAAATTAGGAACGGAGGAACCCTTACGGCAATTTCCATGGCGCCTCCATCTGCGAAAGAAACACTAAAAGAGCTTTTCAAATACGGTTTTGACAGGGTGGTTTTGCTTTCCGACAGATTATTCGGTGGTGCCGATACGATTGCAACGGCATACGTGCTTTCCGAGGGTATAAAAAAGTTTATACGTAATTTTGATGTTGTTGTTCAGGGTGATTATTCGCTTGACGGCGCTACCGGACAACTCGGAGGAGAACTTGCCGCTTTACTCGATGTTCCGTATTTCAGCCATGTTTTAAAAGTTAACGATGACATTGTAACGAGGGTTGCGGAATCCGAAAAGGAAGAATTCGGCGTAAAGTTCCCTGCACTTTTATCGATAGAACCGAATGCAAACAAAGGGGTTTCCACGGATCTGTTTTCACTGTTGAGCGAAGAAGAAAGGAAAGTTGAAATTTATTCCAACGAAGAACTGAAAGCGGATCAAAATAGATGCGGACTAACGGGTTCGAAAACTTCCGTTCTCTCGCTCGTGCAAAACGACGTAAACGAAGGGACGAATCTCATAAGAGAAGATGCAGGTAAAGCGATTGTCGAATTTCTTTCAAAGGTAGGTGTCGTATGAAAGTGCTTTGTTTTGTAAATAAATTTAACGGAATTGTCGAACGTGTAAAAAAACTTTCCGATGATATTACAATTGCTTCTTTTAATCCGAGCAGCCCGTTTTCGGATTTCGTACCGAGCGATGTGATAGAAGAACCATTTGAAGGAGCTACCTTTATTGAAAAAGTCAGGAAGCTTGCTGATCCGGATATTGTAATTTTTAGTGATGAAACACTGATCAAAGAATCCGCATCTGTTTTTGCGGGTAGAAATAATTTGGGATTAATCTCCCACAGCAGCGATATTTATATGAAAGACGGAAAGATTATCGGGCGTGTGCCGGGCTGGGAAAACCTTTCCGCAGAAGTTTATTCCCTAACACTTCCTTTGATTGTTCTAAAAGGCGTTGAAAATATCGATTTACCTGAACATACTCGCAGAGAGGTTGATATAAGCGATGCTGAAAGTAGAGCAAGCCTTATAAAAACTAAAAAAAGAGAGAAAAATCCGCTTGAAGATGCAAGAGTCATAGTAGGTGTCGGAAGAGGTGTAAAGGCCGGGCTTATTGAAGAAATTCAGGCGTTTGCCAAAAAGATAAATGCGGAAATAGGATGTACAAGGCCTGTTGCAGATATGGGTCTGCTTCCGAACTTCAGAATGATCGGGGACTCTGGAATATCCGTTCATCCGGAAATATACATTGCGCTTGGAATATCTGGTGCCATTCAGCATCTGTCAGGTGTAAATGCAAAATACATCATTGCCGTAAACACGGATCCTAGCGCTCCGATATTTGCACGTTCCGCTCTTTCTATTAACAAGAGTGTGGAAGAAACTTTACCCGAAATTAAAAAATGGCTAAAAAATTTCTCGTAGTAGAAAAGCGCGAAAATTTGCCGAATAAGTTGTTAAATCTTTTTGACATTCGATTGGAAAAGGAAAATATCGATATTTCACGTTCCTTGTGGCGTTTTTCTTATGAAGATGTTAAAGCGGTTTTTGA
>JALSNB010000151.1 GCA_026987225.1 Caldisericaceae bacterium | reverse complement strand
CCCGCTTTATCCGTTTTAAAAACTCTCACAATGATACTAAGCTTTTCCGCTCCCTTTTTTATAAGATGCGATACGTTCAGCTTTTTAATATCCCCAAGGGTAAGATCCCTTATAAGCGTATTACTTCCGTCAATTCTTCTCAACGTGGAATCGTGAATAACAACGAGTTTTTTGTCTTTTGTAAGGTGCACGTCGAGTTCAACACCGTCCGCACCAAATTTCAAAGCGTTTTCAAACGAAGGAACACTGTTTTCCGGCGCACTGTATCTTGCGCCCCTATGCCCGAATATCAGAGGAAAATTCATTTGATAAGCCTCACAACTCCCCAGAAAAATATGAGAAACGAAACGGAAAAAATATCCTGCATAAAAAGCTCTTTTTCAAACGAAAGATTTCGTCCGCTGAATTTGTACCCTATAAAGAAAGCAGCGAAAAGGGCGATAGCCGTTATAAGAGAGTAATAAGCAAACCCTGCGCGCGGCATAATAAAGAGCATCTTTGCAAAAACAAAGAGCAGGATCAAAAAATCTATAATAATGTTTTTGAAACTCCCTCCTTGAAAAAGGATAAAAAGTAAAAACAGAATAATAAAAACAAAACCGCCGATTCTAAGATCGAAGAATTTTAAAAATAGCGGTATCTCAAACAGGGAAAAATAGATGAATATGCTTGAAAGAGTTGAAAAATATGCTTCTTTTGCGATCGTATCCGTTCTGCCGGCAAGCTTCATAAAAAAAGCACCGAGAAGGAACAAAACTACGGAAAACAGCAAAAGCAAAGGTTGATTGCCATAAAACAAATCGAAAAACAAATAGTTGAACAAAAAATAAAGAGCGATGATTAATGTCGGAACGCCAAAGAAGTCGAACTTTACACGCCCCATCGCTTTTTGAGTGCCTTCCTCATTGTAGAATACGTGCGCGGAAATTTCGGAGGTGTCTTTGTTTTTTTAACGAGAACGATCAGGAAACGTTCCTGCGGCTCTGTTCCGAGATTGTAAGGCAAAACGTTTTCAATGGTGCCACCCACTTCTTTTATAAAAGGTTCGTACTGTTTAAGCCTGTCCACATCCTTTTTCCCTTTCCACAGAATCACTTTTCCGCCCGTTTTTAGCAGAGGCATACTGATTTCAACATTTACCGGGATTTTGCTTACCCCTCGCATCATCGCAACATCGTATTTGCCACGAAAATCCGCATCTTTTCCGATTTCTTCTGCACGTGCAACAAGCAACTTCACCTCTTCTGACAGTTCCAAACGCCTCAAAAGCATCATTATAAACGCAGCCTTTTTTTCTTTGGAGTCGAGCAAGGTGAGTTGCACCGACGGAAAAGCAACTTTTATGGGAACACCGGGAAATCCCGCACCCGTTCCGATGTCTATTATACTCTTACCGTTAAAATCCACCGCTTTGGCTGCGGCAAGAGAATCCACAAAATGTTTCAGGGCAACATCCTTTTCTCCGCTTATAGCGGTAAGGTTAAAACGAGTGCTGTTCCAGTCGGCAAGCATGTTTTTATGAATCACCATTTGGCGCAGAGCCCTTTCCGTGAGCTCCACGCCAAACTTCTTTGCTTCGACTTTTATTATTTCCTCAAAATCTATTTCGCTAATCTGAACTTCACCTCTCCTTTTTCCATGTAGGCCTCTATTGTGCTCTGCGGTGCGGGCTGGTTTTTAAGTATAAACTCCGCAAGCGGATTTTCAAGATATTTCTGTATCGTTCTTCTCAAAGGCCTTGCACCGTAAATCGGATCAAACCCTTTGTTGGCAAGGAAAATCTTTACCTCGTCGGAAACAGTAAGGTTGATGTCTCTTTCTTTTAACTTGCGAATCGTATATCCGAGCAAGATATTAACAATTTTCTTGAGCTGTTCCATACCAAGCGGATTGAATACAATCACTTCATCAATTCTATTCAAAAACTCGGGCCTGAATACGTGCCTCATTTCATCCTGCACCTTTTCCACGACACGTTCATACTGAACCATGTACTCCCTTGTGCCGGGTATCGCATTGATTTCGGAAATATACCTGCTACCGATATTGGATGTCATTATAATAATCGTATTTCTAAAATCAACGGTTCTTCCCTTTGAGTCCGTAAGCCTTCCGTCGTCAAGCACCTGAAGAAGTATATTGAATACATCCGGATGCGCTTTTTCTATCTCATCGAGCAAAACAACGGAATACGGGTGCCTGCGCACCGCCTCGGTAAGCTGTCCGCCCTGTTCGTATCCCACGTATCCGGGAGGTGCACCGATAAGACGTGAAACTGCAAATTTTTCCATATATTCGGACATATCGATTCGTATAAGCGCTTTTTCCGTGTCGAAGAGGAATTCCGCAAGTGCTTTTGCAAGTTCGGTTTTACCGACACCTGTCGGACCAAGGAATATAAAGGATCCAAGAGGCCTGTTTGGATCGGAAAGCCCTGCACGTGCACGCCTTATGGCATTTGCAACAGCAGTTATCGCCTGATCCTGCCCAACAACGCGTTTCCTCAGCTCGTCCTCAAGATGGAGCAGTTTTTCACGCTCGGATTCAAGCATCTTCGAAACGGGTATCCCCGTCCACTTGGATACGATCTGAGCAATTTCCTCTTCTCCTACTTCTTCTTTCAGAAGAGGAGAATCCTTTTGCAATTTTTTCAAACGTTCGTTTGCCTCGTCAAGCTTTTTCTGAAGTTTCGGAATTTCTCCGTAAAGTATTCGAGCCGCTTCATCCAAATCGCCACGCCTCTCTGCAAGTTTCGCCTGAGTTTTCAAATCGTCAATTTGCTTTTTAATCTGCCTTATTTCATTGATCGCTTCTTTTTCCTGCCTCCACTTTGCGGTAAGTGCGGCATCTTTTTCTTTCAAACTGGCAAGTTCTTTTTCAATTGATTTAAGTCTTTCGGCGGTTTGAGGATCGCTCTTTTCACGCTCAAGAGCCTT
>JALSNB010000150.1 GCA_026987225.1 Caldisericaceae bacterium | reverse complement strand
GAGATTTTAAAAGAAGAGGATTTGCCGATAAAATACGTTGCATATACAGCTTGTTTCAGGCGTGAGGCGGGCGCGGCAGGAAGAGATACAAGAGGCATTATCAGGGTTCATCAGTTCAATAAGGTGGAAATGGTGCGTTTCGTAAAACCCGAAGAGTCGCAGAAGCACCTTGAAGAGCTTATTGACAATGCGGAAGATATTTTAAGGGTGTTGGGGCTTCCCTATCAACTCAAGAAGATGTGCACCGGCGATTTGGGCTTTACCGCTGCGATTAAGTTCGATCCGGAAGTCTATATGCCTGCACAGGACAAGTATGTTGAAATTTCTTCTTGCTCGAATTTTAAGGATTTCCAGGCAAGGCGTGCGAATATCCGCTACAGAACAAAGAACGGCGAAGTGCGTTTCGTGCATACGTTGAACGGCTCCGGACTTGCAGTCGGCAGGACTATGGCTGCAATTCTCGAAAATTATCAGCAGGAAGACGGCTCCGTTTTGATTCCTGAAGTATTGCAAAAATACGTGGGAACTGATAGAATAACGAAGGAAAAATAGGCAAGCGGAGGGGTGGCCGAGTGGACGATGGCACCGCACTTGAAATGCGGCAGGTGATGAGCCTCGGAGGTTCGAATCCTCTCCCCTCCGCCAGATTTTGGGGGGAACGATGTGGCAGGTTGAAGATCTTATCCACTATGCGTATGTGCTTGGCTTTTATATTACTCTCGGCTTTACCGCTTTCTTTGAGAAGAGAGCAAAAATTTACTATGCATCAAATATCATAGGGAGAGGAAATCTCTTCCTTCTGCTTAGCATACTGAGCAATGCCGCTATTTTCTTTATTCTGTATAAGATAACAAGAGGGCTTAACTTTACGTTTTACTTTTCTGCATTCTTTATTGCATTGGGACTAATTTTAAATTTCTTTTTGCCCATCGAAAAACTCTTCAAATCCGAGATTAACGAATAGAGGCTTTAATATACGGAAGATTCTTTCAACTTTATCCAAAATTTAATCCGTGCCATAGAAAATCACTGCTATTGACAAATTAGCTGTACTATTCTGTGTATATTTGCAATGATAATTTATTTAATCGTAGGATAGGCGCGTTTTTTTATCCGTTAGGGTAGGTTTTATCATCTCCTTCCATTCGGGCGTGTTCCATGTGCCCAAATTCATATGTGTTGTGTAGTATTTTTGAGGAATGGGATGCGTGCCTATCACGACTTTAATTTTATACTTTTCTTCTATGAATTTCTTGAAATAGGATATGTACGGGCACGGTGGGTATCCGACAACCATTCCTGTTGCAAAGTGAATAACTTCGGCTCCGTTCTTTTTCATTTCTTCGGGTGCATATTCGATATTTCCTCCGGGGCAGCCGCCGCATGTCGTATAGCCTACAAGTTCCACATCTTTCCCTTCGTAGATGCTGAATGCACCTTCTCTTTCCCTGAGGGCTCTCAGGCATTTTTCGCCGGCACAATTTCTGTAGCGGTCACAAATAATGATGCCGATTTTAACTTTTTCTGACATTTCTTCCTCCTTTGAAAAGGTTTTATTGGCTGCTTGCAAGAAAACTTCTCATGCAAAAATATATTTTCATACCTAAATGTTAGGCCGTTTTATAATTTTGTCAATTTATTTGAGAGAGTAAAATTTAGATTTTTACTCCGTTTCGGATAAACTCTTTTTTAGCAAATCTTTAAGGAGCGGTGCTTTGTTTAATGCGTTTGCAGGTAGAACGGGTTGCCATGCTTTCGGGTTAACGATTATACTGTTCAAAATTACATTCAAATCGCTGTTTTTGTTGTTAATCAGGAGTGCAAGCTCTTTTCCGTAAGACGGCTTTAAGTTTCCTATTTTGGCATCTTCCTCTTCACTTAAAATCAAGAGTGATTTTGCAATGAAAAATTCGGTTAGCTTTTTTGCGGATTGGAAGTTCGTATAAACTTTATGCCCGCTCGTATCCCACACGTCCCAGCTCCAAGTGTTAACGGATTTTGCCTTGAGGCAGTCGAGATATGTTTTTGTGAGGTTTGTGAAATTCGGATTGAATGCGTTTTGAATTTGTTCGTAAAATTCTTTTGTAAGGGGATTATTTTTGTTCTGCAAAAGTTTATCAAAAATCAAACTTGCAATGCCGAATAGTATTTGCTCTTTTTTGATACTAATTTCGTTCCGTAATGCTTCCGACTCATTGCTCTCATTCGATATATGGAAATTGTCAAATAGTTCCGCAACCGTGCTTAAAAATATTTCAAAGCTTGCAATATCTTTTCTGTCAAATGCGGTTTTTAAAAGGCGCTGAAGCTCGTAGAGTATGTAGATTATAAAATTTTTACAGAAATTCAGTTCGTTTTCTTTTACCGTTCCGCTATTTATTTCGCATATAATGTCAAAATTTACTAATTCTTTTATGTGATAACGGATAATATTTGCAATGAAGTTTCTCAGTGTTTTATCCTGAGATTTTGAAGCATACTCGTAAAGGTATCCGCTAAATTGCATAAACTCGCGGAAAATAATTTCATCTTTGTTTTTAACGGAAAGGCGTGCAAGCTCCACGCTCAAATAAAAAACCGAATCAATTACTTCACTGTCCTTTGTTTCGACTGCTTCCTTTAGAAATCTTCTGTAGTCACGGCTGATCCATTGAACTTCCTGCAATTCGCTCAAAAAAGAGCTTTTTTCGTGAAGGATGCTCCCATAAGTTTCTGCGCCGTATCTAAAAATATGTTTCCAAAATGCTTCAATAAACGTGATGTAAATTTTTTCAATATCGTTTATTATCGATATATGCCTGTTTCTTATAGCTTCCGTAAACCATTCGCTGAGACCTGCAATTTCTCTTTCTATTTCTTCGGAAGAGTCCTCGACGTTTTTAATTGTAAAGCTTTTGTTTGTCAGCGTCCTTAATTTTTCAATCGTTGCCTGATTTT
>JALSNB010000149.1 GCA_026987225.1 Caldisericaceae bacterium | reverse complement strand
TCCTCAAAATTCTTATCAAACTCTTCCGCAAGATCCGCTATCTCGTTGAGCGGCGCCCACTCTCCCCTCATACTGAAAATACCGTCAGTTACAACAATTACCCTTTTTGCATTTCCTACGGACTCTTGCAATTTTACACGAAGGTCATTGTAATCGTTATGCTTGTATATCTTTTTATCTTTAGGTTTGGCAAGGCGGATTGCATTGATTATACAGTTATGGTTAAGTTCGTCGCTTATTACGATCGTTTCTTTGGTTATGAGGGACGGCAAAACACCCATCACGGTCGCATACGCAGCGCTGAAAATCATTGCATCTTCCCTGTTATGAAACTCTGCAAGACGTTTCTCAAGTTCTCTGTGCGTTTTAAAAGTGCCGCTTATAAATCGGACGGCGCCAGGCCCGACACCGAAACGCTCGGCCGTTTCTTTTTCCGCTTCTATTACTTCTCCGTTAAAAGACATGCCAAGGTAGTTATTTGCATTCATTCTGAGGAATTCTTTGTCTCCGTAGCCTTCTATAAAATACCTCGGCCCCTTTTTACCATCAGCGGGTTTTATTCCGGTAATCACGGCTTCATACCTTTTGGCCGTGCCCTGCTCGTCAAGGTTTTTCAGATAATTCTTAAAAGCATTCTCAATTTTCTTAAGGCTCATTTTTCCACCTCCTATGGATATAAAATGACCTTTCCGGAAAGTTTTTTCTCCATAAGTTCCATTCCCTTTTCGAAATCTTTGAGAGGGAACTTATGCGTTATTACCGGAGAAACGTCAAGCCTCCCGGAACTGAGAAAGCGAGATACGATTTCCCATGTTTGGAAAATCCTCCTGCCCGTTATTCCGTAAATCCTCAATTTTTTAAAAATAACATTGTCGTTCAATGGAACGGATACGCTATCATTTCCGAATAGGCCGAGTAACGAAACTCTTCCTGAGGGCGTCATCACGGAAAGCAAATCATTAAACGCCCTTTCACTACCGGACATTTCAAGCCCCACATCAACACCGAGCCCTTTTGTTTCTTCCATTACGACTTCCTTAAAATTCGTTTCTGCCGCATTTACAACAACATCTGCCCCCATCTTTTTCGCAATTGACAGATGATATTCGCTGAGGTCGGAAACGATGATTTTTGTTGCACCTGAAACCCGTGCGACACCTACGGCGAGCAGACCTATGGGACCTACTCCGGTAATTGCAACGGTTTTCCCTGCGACGTCTTCCGCAAGAACAGTATCAACGGCATTGCCGAGCGGTTCTTGAATCGCAGCAAATTCAACCGGTAAATTTTCCGGGTTTTTCCACGCAATTTTTTCCGGAATTGCAATGTACTCCGCAAACGCACCGTCACGTGAGACACCGAGAATCCGAAGATTTTCACAAACCTCGGGATGGCCGGTAAGGCATTGATAACAGTGGCCACAAGAAATGTGTGTCTCCGCAGATATAAAATCACCGACTTTTACCCTCCGAACTTCTTTTCCGACCGCCACCACTTCCCCCGCAAACTCATGCCCCATTATTTGCGGTGGGTTTATTTTCTCCTCAGCCCACTTATTCCACTGGTAAATGTGCAGATCCGTGCCGCAAATTGCAGCTGCCTTTACCTTCACCAAAATATCCTTTTTTCCGAATTCAGGTTCAGGGACATCCATAAATGCTGCCCCTCTTTTTCGCTCTGTTTTTACCACCGCCTTCATATACCCATCTCCTTTCTTATTTTAACCGGATGTTGGTGCTTTTGAACAATCACAATGACGTTGATCCGGAATTTTCGGAATAACGTAAGAAAGAATATTCCGTATTTGCCCGTTAAGTTCCTTCATCTTATCGATTACTTCTCCGTGAGAAAGCATCGTTTTTGATATGCCTGCCGCAAAATTCGTCACAACCGCAATCGAGGCATAACACATCCCAAGTTCTTTTGCAAGTACTATTTCAGGCACCCCCGTCATACCTACCACATCGCCACCGAGTATACCGTACGCTTTTATTTCGGCACGGGTTTCAAAACGAGGCCCCTCGGTTGCAACGTAAGTTCCGCCAAAATGATACTTGTATCCGAACTGTTCCATCGCCTCCTTTATAATCAGTGAGATTTCCGGGCAATAGGGATCAGTGCAATCCGTATGAACAACTTTGCCTTCAGAAAAGAAAGTTTCCACCCTACTCTTTGTAAAATCAAGAAACTGGTCCAAAATAACAAAAGTGCCCGGAGGAAAATCTTTGTTTATCGAACCAACGGCGGCAGTTGCAACAATCCGCTCGACCCCCATCAAATGCAACGCCATAATGTTCGCTCTGTAATTTACAAGATGCGGCGGAACGGTATGACGCTTCCCGTGACGTGTCAAAAAATATACGGTTCTACCTTTCAATACGCCTTTTATAAGAGGCACTTCGCCAAAATCGGTTTTAACAACAACTTCTTCCGTATTCTCAATAAAGTCCGGCGAGTAAACACCGGAGCCACCGATTATACCTATACTCTTCACGCACCACCTCCATTATATTTTATCACTTACTCGTATCTATAAAAGTGCCCAAACTAAACTGCAACCTTAATCTTTTCCGTTTTGTCATTCTTTGCCCTGTAAAGCATTTCATCTGCACGCTCCAACAAAGAGCCGGGGGAATCGCCGTTTTTATATTCCGCAATGCCGGCTGAAATAGTTATCCCCTCACCGGAGTCGAACTTAAAATGAGAAATTTTATCCGAAAGTTTTCGAACTATTTGCAAAGCCTCTTTTGCATCCGTTTCAGGAAACAGAATAACAAATTCATCTCCGCCAAACCTAAAGGCAATATCCGAATCACGTATTGAGGAATGCATAATATTGCCAACTTCTTTTAGAAGTTCGTCTCCTGCCAAATGGCCATAAGTATCGTTCCACTGTTTGAAACGGTCAAGGTCAAATATCACAATGGAAAGTTTTCTTCCGTATCTTGAAACTCTGTTTATTTCTTGTCTGATTCTCTCTTGAAACACCCTTTTGTTATA
>JALSNB010000148.1 GCA_026987225.1 Caldisericaceae bacterium | reverse complement strand
AGGCAAGGTCTCCCCTCATTCCGATTTCAGTGAACGCTTTGAATACTTCCTGCATTTCAAAATAGTGATCGAAAACCGTTGTCACCCCGTTTAAAAGCATTTCCGAAGCTCCGAGCAGCGCCCCGATGTAAATATCATGAGGCGTAAGGTTTTTTTCGTATATCCAGATATATTTGTTGAACCAATCCGTGCTTTTTACGTCTTCTGCCGCACCTCTGAAAAGTACCATCGGGACATGGGAGTGGCTGTTTACAAGTCCGGGCATTACGTAATAGTTTGACGCATCGATTGTTTCTTCCGAATGTGCGGGAATGTTTTCCGCAATTTTTTCGATGCGGTTTCCTTTTATCAGAATGTCTCCTTTACTCAAAGAGAGATTGTGAAAATTTATTATCGTTCCGTTTTTTACGATCATTTCTAACCTCCGCTTGTCGCAAGGCGCTCCGTTTGCCTGCACAGCGCCTCAATGCTTATTTTTTCAAAGCCTTTCATATACGTATCGATACTTCCGCCTATCTGAGATTTCCAGTATTTGTCAATTTTGCTTGCTCCGTTTATTATGCCGACAATTGTGCCCGCTTCACCTCCGTTGCAATCCGTATCGTATCCGAACGACGCAACGATTTTCATCGTCCTGTCAAAATCGCCTTTTCCGAAATAGAGCGAAGCGATCAGGGCCGCAATATTGGGGTAGAGGTGAATCCAGTTGTATCTCTTAAAGCGCTTTTCGGTAAAGCGTATTACTTCTTCTACGTTTTCCGCTTCCTGACACCAGCTCAAAACTTCCCACACGATACTTTCCAATTCGCTTCCTCGAGGCATAAAACGTGCCGCTTTTATCAGCAATCGCTCGGGATCTTTAATTACGAATGCAAGGGATACGAGCACCGCAACGAAAATCCCGCCGTAAACGCCGTTCCCGCTGTGCGAAACGGAGCTGTCCAAAAATGCAAGGTATGCGGCTCGATGCGGCTTGCCCGGTGAAACAAGCCCTGCGGCCATTGTGCGCATTGCCGCACCTATCCATTCCTGAAACGGATTGTGAAATCTTCCGGATTCCGGAGGGAAAATGCCGTTTCTGATGTTGTTCAGGGCAATCTGCTCAGCCGACCAGCCGGCAGGAATCATTGCCGCCCATTTCAGAGCAATATCCTTTGATTTTACCTTTGCACCTTTTTCTTTTAACGCTTCCAAAAATGCGATTTCGTATGTGATGTCGTCATTTGTCGTATCTGGCGTCCTTACGAACCTTCCCAACCTGTCGCCGAATGCTTTGACAAGCGCATCGTGCGTGTATCCTTCGAGCGATGCCCCCATAGAAGCGCCGGCAATTTGCCCTATCCACCCTCCGCAAATTTTATCGGTAAGGTTGTTTATTTTGCCGTACTGTTCTTTTTTTGGAAACCTTTTTGCAATCCAGTAGTAACTCAAAGGGCGGTTGTATGAAAAGTAAGGGCTTATCTTCTTTTTCTTTGCATTGTGCAGTATGCGGAGGATTTCCGCAGTGATTTCTTCGAGTTTTGCCGTATCGTTTTTTTTCAGTGCGGCAAAACCTTCGTCAAGCAAACGCGTTGCACGGGAAACATTAAACCCCATATTTTCTTTTGCCTGAATCGCACCGACTATGAGGTGTTCGGGTGCACCCGATCCGGGCACCCTGCTTTGCCAGAGCGTTTTTATTCTTTTCTCTTCCGTTTTGCCCGCTTCTTTCAGCGCATCCCATTCGGTAATGTAATTTTTTGGAACTTGCGCTGCGTGCCTTAAATTATATTCGATTTTCCAAGCTTTCATCCAATTTTCCTATCAGCTTAAACACCATGCTTTTGAATTTTTTCAAATCGAGCTCCATTGCAACGTCCGCATTGGGCGCTTTGCCCGTAATTCCGTAAACGTCAGCAACGGTTTCTCCTCTTGTGAATTCGCCTTTTGTTTCTATGTCAACGTGCAACGGTTTTGTTTTTACAACGGACCGGTCTATCAAAACGGAAAGTGCCAGCGCGTCGTGCAGAGGCGCTCCGTTAAATCCGTATATTTCTTTGTTTGCGTTCCCGAAAAACCTGAGAAGCGGAGCAACGACTCTTGATACTCTTCCGTTCGTTTTTTCTAATTTGTCTATGTCGCTGAAGTTGAAAATCGCCTTGTCAGTTACGTCAAGCCCCACCATCGTGATCGGCACGCCGCTTTCAAACACAATTTTTGCCGCTTCCGGATCCACGTATATGTTGAACTCTGCGGCAGGCGTTACGTTGGAGTCGAACACTGCGCCTCCCATCAAAACGATCCTCTCTATTTTATCCTTTATCTTCGGCTCTTTCATCAGTGCGACTGCGATGTTCGTAAGCGGGCCGGTGGGAACAAGATATACGTTTTCATCGGATTTCATAACGGTTTTTATGATAAAGTCAACTGCGTGCATGTTTAAAGGCTTTACCGACGGTTCCGGAAAGTCTGCACCGTCCAACCCGGATACTCCGTGAATTTCAGGTGCAACGATAAGCTCCCTTACGATTGGTTTGTCGAATCCCCGCGCAACGGGTATGTCCTTTCTGTTTATCAGTGTCAAAATTCTCAATGCGTTTCTGAACGTTTTGCTGCCCGTCTGATTACCGGCAACCGTTGTTATGCCGAGGAGTTCTATTTCGTCGGATGCCGCAGCGAGCATAATTGCAATCATGTCGTCATGCCCGGGATCGCAGTCCATCAAAACTTTTTTCATTCTTCACCTCTGCTTCTCATGCTTTTCTGAATTGCGTATACTGCAAGTACGAGCACTGTCGTAACGTACGGAATCATCTGTATCAGTTCGGACGGCACCTTGAGCGTTGCAAGGAATATGGCGAGCGTGTTTACCGCACCGAAGAGCAATGAGCCGAAGAACGTTCCAAGCGGCAAATTGCCACCTATGGATGCCGCTGCTATCGCAATAAATCCTCTGCCTGCCGTCATATCTCTCGAAAACCACGATACGTATCCCATGGATAGTTAAAGGCCTCCCAATGCACCG
>JALSNB010000147.1 GCA_026987225.1 Caldisericaceae bacterium | reverse complement strand
TATACATGATTCCGTTTTTCTTTTTCGTTGCTGGATTGATTTTGGGATTGATTCTGGAAAAGGGGTTTAACATTCATCTCGGAAAGCTTGAAAACCTTCTATCCGTACTTACATCCGTACTGTTTTTGCTATTCGGTGTCTTGTACGTAAAGGAAAAGGATAAAAATTTCAGAATTCCATCGAAAATCGTTTCGGTTATCGCAAAAGGCTCTTATCTTGACAATTTAAGCCTTAATCTGAATGATAAACATTAACATTTATATTTTTAAAGAATAGCTCTATACCTTTAACTTTTTCCGCATTATCGATCGGGATTTCCACGGTTTTATCATCTTGAACTATAAAAAGTGCTTGTTTTCTGTTTGCCGATGCGGTGATAAGGATCGCACCGGTAACAACTGCGGTTGCAACGGAAATAGCAATAAGAGGCAGATTGAGATTTTTCTCGTTTTTCATGAAAAAATATACGATTGAAATGCTTATCAATATGCTGAGCAAAGTGTAAACGGCAAAAAATAAATCCGGTTTGTAATGAGTTTTTCTTCTTGCAATGTAAACTTTTCGAATTTTGTCTATATTGATTTTATACGTGTGTTTCTGCAAATTTATTACTATATTGCCATTGTCTTTTTTTACTAAAACCCTTTTGCCGTCTGATCCGATAATTATCTCTTCCATAGCATTATTATACGTTAAACGATGTTTTTAAAAAGAAAAGTTATTGACTTTAATTTAAAGTTGTATAAAATATGGTGCAGAGAAAAGGGGGCCCGTAGCTCAACGGTAGAGCAGTTGGCTCATAACCAATTGGTTCCTGGTTCGAATCCGGGCGGGCCCACCACTTCTAATTGGAGGCGTCAATGTATATAAAGTTACTTTACGAGTTTGAACAAAAAGAGAAAAAACTTCGAGAAAAAGAAGCACGTATAAAGGAAATCGATCAGGAGTTACAACTAAAAAATAAAATTGCAAGTCTTCAAGACGAAATAGAAGCATTGAAGACCGCCATATCCGGATTTGAAAAAAGGAAACTTGAAATTCAAAGGGATATTGATGAAAATAGCGATCAACTGAAAGGAATAACGGAACTTCTGGACAGTAACAAGTTAAAGACAAGCAAAGAAGTAAAAGCGGCGAGAAAAACTAAAGAAAATTTGGAAGCAAAAGAGGAAGAGCTTAAAAAGAACCTTGAATTTACGGAAAGTGCAATAAAAGAAAAGGAAGAACAGATAAGAGAATTTGAATCCGAAATCAAAGAGATTGAAAAACAGATTCAAAATATGAAGGAAGAAATGCAGGAATTGGAGAAAGAGATAAAAGCGGAATCTGAAGTATTGCGCAAAGAATTTGAAAAGATAGCAAAGTCCATACCTACGGATATTCTCTCTCAGTATGAGGAGATTAAAGAAAGTTTTCCGTACGGTGCTATTGCTACGATAGATAGTGGAGCATGTGCAAATTGTGGTGCCATGCTACCGCTTGAAACACTGGAAGAACTGAAGGAAAGTAAAGGCGAAAAATTGGTAAGATGTGAAGTATGCGGTAAAATCCTTTATTTTCCCGAAGAATTGAAATAAACCCGAGTAAAGGAAGCGGTCGCGGCGTGCTATAAAATGTGCGCCGAGGAAAGTCCGGACTCCAGGGAGCAGGGTGCCTGGGAAATCCAGGCGGGGGTGACCCCAGGGAAAGTGCCACAGAAACAAACCGCAGGTTCTCTGCAAGGGTGAAAAGGCGGTGTAAGAGACCACCGGGCATTCTGGTAACAGGGTGCCGCAAGGTAAACCCCACCCGGAGCAAGGCCAAATAGGATGGCGAAAGGAGCTCCCCCTATGCCATCGGGTTGGCCGCATCAGATAAATGACCGCAGCACTTTGTGCAACAGAATCCGGCTTATCCTTTACTCGGGTTTTTTAGTTGCCAATATATGAGATATAATATTTACAATGGAAATCTTTCATATACCGGTTTTGTTGAATGAGACGTTACAATACTTGAATCTAAACGAGGGAAGTATTGTAATAGACTGTACGGTAGGAGAGGGAGGGCATAGCGAAGAAATTTTAAAACGTATAGGCCCTTCCGGGTTTTTATTTGGAATCGATCAGGATTCGGAAGCATTACTAAAGGCCAAAAAGCGTTTGTCCAGTATCGGAAGCAATTTCACACTTATAAATGATAATTTTTCACGTATAAGCGAGATACGAAAGCAATTTGGTATTCCGCCTGCAGACGCTATTGTTGCCGATCTTGGCATCTCGTCGCTTCAGCTCCATTTGCCGTATAGGGGATTCAGTTTTATGAAAGAAGGTCCGCTCGATATGAGAATGAATCCGAATGCACCTTTAACCGCATCGGATGTTGTAAACGGATACTCCGAAAAGGATCTTGCCGATATTATCTATACGTTTGGCGAAGAAAGGCGCTCAAGGCAAATTGCCAAAGCCATAGTGCTTTACAGAAAGAATAAAAAAATCGAAACTACAACGGAGCTTGCAGGTATTATAGAAAAAATTTACAGATACAAACGCGGTGCGATTCATCCCGCAACAAAAACGTTTCAGGCATTGCGTATTTTCATAAACGGCGAACTGAACAATTTGAAGAGATTTTTGGGCGATGCACCGGATTTACTCAAAGCGGGTGGCAGAATAGCGGTAATTTCTTATCATTCGCTTGAAGACAGGCTCGTAAAGGAATCGTTCAAAACGGACGAAAGACTGAAAAGAATAAACAAAAAAGTGATAAGAGCAACTCATGAAGAAATTCTATCCAACAGGCGTGCAAGAAGCGCCAAATTGAGGGTAGCCGAGCGAACATGAAAAAAACACTCGTTGTTTTTGTCATACTTATCATATTTGCTTTTGTAATCGGTGAAATTTACGGATACAGAACGGGTATTCTCGAAAAGAAAATTGACACGTATTCAACGGAACTTTCCAATCTTGAAAAGGAAAATAGAAACCTCAGGATTAATTATCTTATGGAGACGGATCCGTCAAGAATAGATTCAATTGCA
>JALSNB010000146.1 GCA_026987225.1 Caldisericaceae bacterium | reverse complement strand
GGCAAAAGCAGGCGTTAGTTATCTGTCGAATACATACAAACTTCGATATGCGGCAAATGATCTTACAAGTCATCCGTTGGCTCATGATTTTGAATATGATCGTTTTCCTGTTTCTTTTACTCTTGTAAATTCTTATCCCTTGAGCGTTTCGTACTTTATTTATGTTCCTCACGGAAGAAGATCCGTATGGCAACAAAGTTACAATTCTTATGGAGGTTCTGATATGTACAATGTCGCAAATTATTATATACAAACTGTTTCTTCCGATTCCTTCGATGTTTTTGATTCAAGTTGGAATGATTCGATACAATGGAAAAATAATGACTACAGCTATTCTTATAACGAAAATCCCGACTCGTCTTACAAAGGATACTTTACATCCGTTTCATTCTCCAATGGCTCTTTAGGAAGCGGATACTATGGCGACTTTTCATTGTCATTATATTACTCCGTTCAGGCGGGTAGCGGCGCTCTTTACGACCGGTACTACATCACGGTTTCGCAAACGTTTGACGATGTCTGTCTCGATAAGTGATACGGGAGGCAAAAACAGTTTTGTAAGAGAACCTTTATGCAAATATTCTCATATAAGTGAAAAGAACGAAATGAAAATGTATCGTTTAAAAACAGTCGAACGAATATAATGGAAATTGAGAACGAAAAAGACATAAACCGAAAGTCGTATTGCCGCACGGTATTGCGCAACCCCTCTAACTATTTGCATATCAAAAAGATAAGACTATAATAAAAAAAGATATTAAAAATTGAAGGAGGCATGGATGAAAACGGTAAACATCAAATCCGTATCAACGGAGTCGTTCGTTAGGTTCGGCTTTTATACCGGACTCATTTTCGGTATATTGGGAGTAATCATAAAAATCATATCACCTGCATCCGATATTACGGCAGGCATTCCTTTCTTTTCATTCTCTGCGACAAGAACATTCGGAAGCCTTCTTCTATGGTTCATAGTCGCCGTATTATTCTCCGTATTGGATCTTTTTCTCCTTGCAATCATCATTAACTTTATTCTTAAACTATCGAAAGGAATAGATATAAATATAAAAGACGGCGAATAAAAATTGTTAATCGTTTTTAAATAGCTTTACGGAGCTGAGTTTTTCTTTTGCGTTTTTGGGCAGGCGGGCTATGAGTTTTTCCGTTATGCCGTAAACGACTTTTCCGTTTTTGAATGTGCGTGATATATATCCTTTTTTGAGGAGTTCGTTCAGCATGCGGCTGCTGTTAACGCCACGCAGTTTGTCTATACGTTCTTTCGTTGCGTCCGCCTTGAGCAAAATTGCAATAACTTCCAAGGCCTGTTTGGAGAGCCCTCTTTTCTTTACCCGTGCGAATTTTACGTAGTATTTTTTGAAGCGCTCGTTCGGAACGAATGCGTATCCCTTTTTTGTGAGCACAACGTTAAATCCCCTGTCTTTATACTCTTCCTGCACGGATGTGATTAGGGAAAGCACCGTTTCGGCGGGCAAATTTAACACTTCCCTGAGCCTTCCTATCGTTACGGGTTTTGCCGATACGAAAAGTATCGATTCAATTATTGCTTTGAACTCTTCTTTTTTCATTCAGACGCACAAAAATCGGAGCGAACAAATCGTCCTGCATTATCAGGAGAAATTTGTTTTTTGCAAGTATCAGTATGGCAAGGAACATCAGTATGATTTCGATACGCGTGTGCTTTTCTTTGAAAAAATCCTGAAACAAAATCTCTTTTTTCTCCGTAAGGCGCGCTTTTATTTCGGCAATCGCTTCTTTTATGGAATAATCGTTTTTCCTGACGACTTTCTCCTCGAGCACTTTTTCCTTTTCGAGGATTTCCCGAACGATTTTTGAAAGCCGTGAAATCGGCACTTTTTCTTCCTCTTCCCGAATCGTGAATTTTCTGTTTATGTCCGTTTTCTCAGACGAAAAGCTCTTTTTTATAATCGAAAAAACTTCAAGGATATCCTCTTCCTCGGTTATGAGTTTTTCTTTTTTGAATGTTGTTATGGAGAATAGGAGAAGCAGGAGTTCCGATTTAAGCTCGATCAGCGTGGAAAGTTCAACTACGATTTCGCCGATTTCAAGATAGTCTCTGCTTTCTTTCAAATGTTTTATTTCGTTTGAAACAACATCGAAAAGCGTGACGGATAGCAGGTTTTGCCTGTCCTTTTTCGCCCTTTCTATGTATGTTTCGACAGCTGTTTTCATTAGTCTATACGCATGTGCTCAAGCGCCTCTTTCATTGTTTCCGAGGCAACTTTGCGTGCCTTTTTGCTTCCCTCCTCGAATATTTCGACTATTTCTTTTTCTTTTCCTTCCAGCGATTTTCTCTTTTCCCTGACGGGTGCGAGCGTTTTGTTTATATTCTCGGCAAGGTGCCTTTTGCAGGCAACGCACCCTAACGCCCCGCTCCTGCAGTTTTTCTCGATGTCGGAAATTTCTTCCTTGCTGAATACTTTGTGCAGTTTGAACACCGTGCAAACTTCGGGGTGCCCCGGATCGTTCTTTCTTATCTTTTGCGGATCCGTGATCGCTCTCATTACTTTCTTCTTCGTATCTTCCTCGCTGTCAGCAATTTTTATGTCGTTATCAAGGCTCTTTGACATCTTTTTGCCGTCTATTCCCGGGATTGCCGGAAATTCGGTAAGCAAAGGCTGCGGTTCTGGGAACAGTTCTCCGTAAAACCTGTTGAACCTTCGCACGATTTCCCTTGCGATTTCGAGGTGGTGCACCTGATCTTTTCCGACGGGCACGTAATTTGCCTTGTAAAGAATGATGTCGGACGTCATAAGAATGGGGTATCCGAGCAGGCCGTAAGATGCGTTTTCCTTTAGTTGAAGATCCCTTATCATGTCTTTTACCGTTGTGTTTCTTTCCACCCACGGAATCGGCACGATCATGGAGAGCAGTAGGTGCAGATATGCGTGCTCCGGCACGCGTGACTGAATGAAAAGCGTGCTTTTTTCCGGATCGATGCCCGCGGAAAGCCAATCAAGCATTACCTCGATGCGGTTTCTTTTTATCATCTCCGTGTGTTCGTATTTTGTCGTGAGTGCGTGAAGGTCCGCTATAAAAAAGAACGAATCGTATTTATCCTGAAGTT
>JALSNB010000145.1 GCA_026987225.1 Caldisericaceae bacterium | reverse complement strand
TTTGACTCTTTATTCATTATAATATATGCCTGTTTTATGTCAATGAAAAATTTCGATTTGAAAGAAAAATGAAAATATGCATAACAAAATCCCGGGCACGCTAAAACATATCCCGGAATTTAACCCGTTCGTTCCGTATTTATCTTATATACTGAGGTTTACTTACCAGCCGTTCAAACCGCTTAAGATCAAATCTATAATCCTTCTTAAATTTGATGCCGTATATATCGGAGGCACTTTGATCAATCCGAATGAGTTATCGTTTGCACGCATCTCCGACGTCAAATTGATTTTGAAATCATCTCCGTTTGCAGTCAGCAACGCACCGTAAATTTTGCCGTTTTCGTATCGAGGCGTCAGAATAAAAGAGACGTTGTTTATTTTTCCTTTTATCGACGAAATTTTTCCGTCTTCTCCGTACGAAAAGTTTAAAACATATTCTTTCCCGGAGATTTGAGGGCTGTTTTTGATGACAGGTTCAACCGTAAGCTTGCTTATAAGGCCGCTCCTTGTTCCGTATGTTATCGTGACGGTTGCTTTGTCCGTATCGGTCAGGTATTTTTCATAGTTCGGTTTTTCGTTAAGCAGTTTGGAAAGCGTGTTATCCATATTTTTCTTTATCTCTTCCGTTTGCTTTTCCGTAAGGCTTGTTTCGGAAGTCAAATCGTCAAAAATCGTATTTGCCATATCGATAATGATTTTGCCTTCTTTTGCTCTTTTGTCACTATCTTTTTTGCAATTTTCGATCCATTTTTTCAGAGGTATCACGATTGTCGCAACTGTGCTGTCTCCTCTGCGCGCATACGTCACTTTGCTTACTTTCATCATGCAGAGCAAATTTTTTATGTTGCCTACATAACCGTTTTTTCCGTTCAATTCTTTCAGCTCGTCAAAATCGTTTTTCAGTTTTTCGATCGTCGAGTTTTTGAATTTGTAATACCATATTGTAGGCATAGGACTGAACCCTCTTGAAACCTTGCCCGGAAGTTTGACAATTACGGTATTGTCCGCAAGCCATATCTTGTATCCCTGAGCGCCGACTTTCGGATTGCTCAACACCGTGTCAATAAAAACGTGCCCCTTAACGTCCCTTTCCACTTTGCAATCCGCGCTTGTCTGCACGTTTTCGCTTTCTATCACGGCGCTGACTTTAAGGGAAAACGGAGTGCCGCTCTTCGGCATAATTTTGAGGGAGTTAATCATTGGAGTAAAAGATGCTTTGAATGCCTTAACCGCATCCGCTTTGCGCCCTGCAATCAGAGAGACGGCAATTGCACCCGCTACGATAACACTTACAACCGCTATTACCGCTTTTTTCATCAAAACACCTCCTTGCTCTTCATCACGTTACAGTTTACCACAGAGAAGAATAAAAATATACTCACTGTTGAAATTTTACGATTTTCGATTTTCAGCATTATTTTGTTCGCACCGTATTTTTCGAAGCAAAATATATTCTTACGCAAGGCTTATGCAATGTTTCGTGCCGTTTGATACGTTGAATTTTCTCAAAATCTTTTTGCTTGAATTGGCTCTGCGTTTATTTTGATTTTACACACAAAACTTTATGTTTTCTTGCAGGCCGATTTTTGCGCCGTTACGGTTTGCCTTTTTCCGTAATTTTGCGGCATAGCCTCGGAATTTGTCACCGCATATATTTACGTGCGAACACGGTAAGGAAAATTACCCACATGAACGTTCCGAATATCGCTTCGAACGAGGCAACAATTCTGAAAAATTGAGGTATATGCAAAACCGTTCGCAAGGCGGGCTGCAAGTCGCCGTATCCGAGAGTTGTTGCCGTAACGATACTGAAGTATTCGGAAGAGACGAGGGATTTTATACCGTGAGCCGTCGAAGAAACAACTCCGTTACCAAAATAATAAATAAGCGGGAATATGCCGATTACAAATAACAGCCATATCAAAACGGGCCTTTTGGGATTCGTACCGTATTGACAGGTAAGATCCGCAAATAACCACTCGAAAAATTGAATGAATTTATTTTTCTGCTTTCTTCTTGCCACCATTTCACGGTAGAAATATCTGTCTGCAGTTTCTCTGTCTCCGAGATGTTCATACGTTCTTCTTGCCGCGCGTGATGCATTCTCTGCTTCTTTGAAGTTTTTAAATTTTGTTTCTTCAAATGATAGTATGCCTTTTATGTCCAACGTGTCAAACCAAGCATGTCCTTCTATTTTAGCCCCGCCAAACCAAGCATCTCCTCCTATTTTAGCCCCTCTAAACCAAGCATCTCCTCCTATTTCAGCTCTATCGAACGAAGCATGCCTTCCTATTTCGGCCTCGTTAAACGAAGCATCCCCTCCTATTTTAGCTCCATCGAATAAAGCATCCCATCCCATTTCAGCTCCATCGAACATAGCATACATTTTAATTATAGTTTTTTTAAACGAAACATATCCTTGTATTTTAGCCTTTATAAAAGAAACCCTTCCTTTTATTGTGGCTTTGTCAAAAGAAATATTCCCTTTTATTATAGCATCCATAAAAACTACATCTTTATTTATTTTAGTATCTTTATCAAGCAATATATCTGCTTCTACTTCTGCTCCCCAAAACCAAACATCTTTTTTAATTTCAGCTCCTCTGAATAAAACATTTCCTTTTATTATAGCCCCCTCAAACGAAGCATCTCCTTCTATTTCAGTCTTCTCAAACGAAGCATTTCCTCCTATTTCAGCTCTATTAAAAATTGCGTTTCCAAGTATCACCGCTTTTTTAAAGTTTACATCTCCTTTGATTTCCATACCGGAAAAATCTATATTTTCAAGTATTGCCCCTTCGAAGTTAAAATCTCGCCTTATGATTTTTTCTTTGACTTTTTCTTTTTTCAGCTCTGCAAGACGTTTGAATTCTTCGCTGTTCCTATCTTCAGGAAAAGGAGTATGCAAAGCGCAAAATTCGCTTCCTTTTAATCTCTCTTCCTCGCATTTTTTGCCGTTTTCAAAAACGTATTTGCACATTTAACCCCCCTTATTTTAAATTATCGCATTATCTTTCGGCTTACGACAACCACGAAATATGCAATGATAAAAGCACCTAAAAACGCTTCGCTGCCGGCAGTGAGCCTCGTCCATGTTTTTGCCACG
>JALSNB010000144.1 GCA_026987225.1 Caldisericaceae bacterium | reverse complement strand
CTATTTGCGTAAATTCCGGTTGCCTGTCCTGCCTGAGGTCTTCGTCTCTGAAACAACGTGCAATTTGAAAATATTTTTCAAATCCTCCTATCATTAATATCTGTTTGAAAAGTTGAGGCGATTGAGGAAGCGCATAAAATTTTCCCCTGTTCAAGCGAGACGGTACAAGAAAATCACGCGCACCTTCCGGAGTGCTCTTTGTAAGATACGGAGTTTCAACCTCTATAAAACCATTCTCCATGAGAAAATTTCTCACTGCCGCCGTAATTTTTGCACGCATTTCGAATACGTTTCTTACTTCAGGCCTTCGAAGGTCCAAATATCTGTACTTCAATCGAATCGTTTCGTCAACATCCTGTCCCGAAAAAGGGTTAAATGGCAAATCTTCCGCTCTTGAAAAAATCTCTATCTCTTCCGCTGAAATTTCCACTTTTCCGGTTTTCAAATTAGGATTTTCGGAAACTCTTTTACGGACAGTGCCTTTAACACCGATAACCGATTCTACTTTCAGAGTTTCTACGTCCGGAAATTTTTCGGGATCGAAAACTATCTGGACAATGCCGGAGCGGTCCCGTAAATCCATAAAGAGCAGCCCGCCCAAGTTTCTTTTTCTCTGTACCCATCCGTTCACTATAACGGATTTTCCTATGTCTTCTTCTCTTATTTCACCGCAATTAAAAGTTCTTTTAAGATTCATTGCTCATCAGCTCCTCAATAATTTTTTCAACTTTTACCTCTTTTTGCTCTTTTTTACGCATATCCTTTAACTGAACAGTACCTTTTTTAAGTTCATCTTCTCCTACAATAACGGTAAAATCGCTGTTCCTCTTGCCGCTTCTTGAAAGCTGCTTTCCGAAAGAGCCGCCTTTCGAGTCAACGAGAACGGTAAAACCTTTGTCTCTCAAATTTGATGCGATATCCAATGCCGCCTTCAAAGTGGAATCCTGATAAGCGATATAAATCGACGTCTCTTTTTCAATGATTTTGCTCTGAGCTTTCAATACCTCGACAAATCTCTCCATACCGATTGCAAATCCCAATCCCGGAGTATGCCTGCCTCCGAGTTCTTCGATAAGATAATCGTAACGTCCACCGCCAAGCAGAGCGTTTTGAGCACCCAAATCCTCGGAAACAACTTCAAAAACGGTTTTCGTATAGTAATCAAGCCCCCTAACAAGACTGTTGTCCAATTCGAACGGTATATCCATCAGCTTGAGGTAGTTCTGCACCTTCTCAAAATGCGATTTGCATTCTTCGCAGAGGTAATCCGTAATTTTAGGCAAACTTTCTTTAAGTTCTTTTTTCTCTCTTTTGCAATCAAGAATTCGGAGTGGATTCGTGTAAAAACGCCTTTTACAATCATCGCACAGTTCTTCATAATGAGGTTTTAAAGCTTCCCTCAAAACTTCTTTGTAATGCGGTCTGCATTTCTTACAACCGATACTGTTCAAACGAACTTTCAAACCTTTAATACCCGATTTTTCCGAAATCCTATATGCAAGAGAAATCACTTCGGCATCCAAAAGCGGCGATTCATCGCCGAGCACTTCGACGCCAAACTGATAAAATTCTCTGTATCTGCCTTTTTGCGGCCTCTCATATCGGAAACAGGGGCCTATATAGAAAAGTTTTACAGGGGACGGAAGAGTTTCAAAATGATGCTCTACGTATGCCCTTGCCACCGAAGCGGTCATCTCAGGGCGAAGGGTGATACTCCTGCCTCCTTTATCCGTGAACGTGTACATTTCTTTTTCTACGATATCCGTATCTTTGCCTACCGATCTCTGAAAAAGCTCGGAATATTCTATCACCGGAGGTATAATTTCCCTGAACCCGAAAGCACGGGCAGTATCTCGCATTACCTTCTCCGCCTTCCTGAAATATTCTATGTCTTCTCCGTATATATCCTTACATCCTTTTACGGTTTTAATCATCGTTTATTCCCCTTTCACTCAAATAAATTTGCTCTTCTATTCTAAACAATTTTCAGGCAGAACAAAATATAAATTGCAGGCAAACGATTTTCCGATATAATGAGAAAAAATTAAGGAGGGATTATGGAGAGCTTTAAAGAAAAAATTAAAAATTTCAGCTTGCCCGTTTCACCATCTACTTTAATCATAGTGGGATATATATTCGGCACATTTATGAGCTTGATGCCGGACAAAAGAAAATGGGGTATACCTCTTTTCTTAATTACACTAATAGGGCACGCATTTTACCTGTTCTCTCCGGAGCAGAAGGCGGCAAGGCTCATGGCACGCGCAAAACCGTTTTTGGACAAAGGAAAAAGTAAGGAAGGGGCCGAAATGCTCATACAGTCGGCAAAATTGCACGAAGATGAGGATAACATGTATAGCCTGTTCAAAGGCCCGTGCAAAAACATAAAGAGTTATAAAGAAGCGGCAAGAATGCTTGAAAAAGAAATCCCCAATCTGAATACGCCTTACTTCAGATTTCTAACAAGCAGTATGTATTACTATACCGGAAATGTTAAAAAAGCGGTAGAAATATTGAGCGAAGTACCCGAAGAAAAAAGAACGATAAAAATGGTAAGGCTTTTGGGCTCGGCACTGTTCGATCTTAATAAATTCGACGAATCTATAAACGTACTTAAAGAATTTGATCCGCCGAGAATGGCAATAACCGAAGACGAGCTTGCAATACAATTCGGAATAGGGATAGCGTATGCACGAAAAGGGAATAAAGATATGGCAATCACATATCTCGAAAGGGTTGCGGAACGAAACAGCCGTTTCGGTAATGTCCTGAAGATTCTCGAAAGCCTGCAAAAAGAGTGAACTATCCTACAGAGTCTCTTTTTCTCTGATATAAATAGTATGCGTAGGCAATAATCGTAATCGTTCCGGCAAAATACATACTCGAGCGGTACGTTCCCGTAATTGAGACTACAAAAGCGGAAACAAGAGGGCCAAAAATATTTCCAAGGCTTATGGACGACTGAATGAGTCCCGATGCGGTAGCGCGCTCTTTATTTGTCTCAGTGACTTCTTTAAGCGAACCTGCATATAAAAACGACCATGCAAATCCCGTCCCTATCATGCCCGGAATGATCCATAGGTAAGATTTGCAAAACGCAAAAGAATAAAACA
>JALSNB010000143.1 GCA_026987225.1 Caldisericaceae bacterium | reverse complement strand
TGACAGTGCTTGAACTTGCAGACCTTGTAAAAGCACTTGAGGACAAATTCGGAGTAACGGCTGCGGTACCGGTTGCAGCGGTTGGTGCGGCAGGCGGTGCGGCACCTGCAGAAGAGAAAACCGAATTTGACGTTGTTCTTACCGGTTTTGACCCGAAGAAAAAGATTGGCGTAATTAAGGTTATTAGGGAAGTACTTCAGCTCGGACTTAAAGAATCCAAAGAGTTTGTAGAAGCTTCAGAAAAAGAACCGAAGCCTGTTAAAGAAGGCCTTCCGAAGAAAGACGCAGAAGAACTCAAGAAGAAGATTGAAGAAGCCGGAGGAAAAGTCGAACTCAAATAGGCTTTT
The DNA here is from genome assembly GCA_026987225.1 of Caldisericaceae bacterium. GTDB lineage: Bacteria > Caldisericota > Caldisericia > Caldisericales > Caldisericaceae > S016-85. The sequence continues at coordinate 2,776 of JALSNB010000143.1, read as the reverse complement.
AACTGCTTTGAATGAATGTAATGGCCGGGGTAAGACCCGGCTTTTTTACTTTTTTGTATAGAATAAATGTGATGTTGCTTTTGTGTCGGATGAACCGAATTTTTTAACTGGGATTTCGTATAGTTTTTCCATTTCTTTTGCAAAAATTTCTTCGTTTGAATAATTATTCATGAAAAATATGCCCAAGGGCTCAGCTTCCTCTATCAGATAATCAATGTGCCATTTCTTCTTTTTTATGCTACCAAAATACCTTAGCACTCTTTTTGCATATCCTGCCTTTGCGCTTCCGACATAAAAATATATCCCTTTTTCAAATTTTTGTTTCCCCAATTTTCCTACAGGTATCGTTTTGTTTTTGTTTAGTTTCAGAACGAGCAAATAAGTGCCCTTTTGATTTTTACTTAGTTCTTTCTTCAATAATGTGTAAAAGTCTTTCGAATTCATCTTCCTGGGCTTTTAACACGGGGTGTTTCGGAACAAAGTCGCAGGGAAGCTGTTCTTCGGTTGATATTTCATATGTTCCGATCCAGCGTGCGATTTTTTCGATTTCCACTTTATCCATGCCGATAAGCGGCCTGTAAATCGGAAAGTCGATACCTTTTTGTATTATCTTAATATTACGAAGTGTTTGGCTTGCAACTTGCCCAAGCGAATCTCCCATAACTATTCCTTCCGCTCCGATTTTTTTTGCTATTCGAACGCCTTCGGAAATAATCCTGTGCTTGCAAAATATACAGATATACCTCAATCTGTTTTCTTCCTTCAGTATTTGCGATACGGTTTTTAAATAGTCCGAATGATTTACCGTAATGAGTTTTGTTTTAGGGTCGAATAATTTAAAGTGCTCAAAAATTTTTTCCACTTTTTCCTGTTCTTTGTCCGATTTATGAAAATGTATGAAAGTAATCCTCGCTCCGCGCTTCATCATTAAAAATGCGGCTACCGGAGAATCGATGCCTCCTGAAAGGAGTGCTGCAACGCGTCCCTGCTCTCCGAGCGGCAAACCTCCCGCACCTGCCAATTTCTCGGAATAGATATAAGCGGTATCGGTTGCAATTTCTATGCCTATAAATAAGTCCGGATTGTCCAGGTTTACTTTAAGGTGCGTTTTTTCCTTTACTGCGCCGCCTACGACTCTTTCGATGTCCGGAGTTTTTATCGGAAACGATTGATCCAACCTTTTTGCCCGCACTGCAAAGGTTTTTATATCCGGATTTTCTTTAAGCTTTTCAAGGGCATAATTTGCTGCATTTTCTTTTAATTTTTCGATATGCTTCTCCGATTTTATGGCAGGGCTAATGGAAACGATACCCGGAATGAACATAAGCTTTTGGATGTCAATGTTTTCTCCGCTCACAATAAGCCTTCCGCCTTGAATTTTTACTTCCGCATCAGGCAGGAGCTTTTCAATGTGTTTTTTCAGGTTGTATTTAAGTTTTACTTGTGCCCTATGTCCTTTTGTCCCGATTTCCCCGAATCTGCAAATAATGTTTTCCATTTTTTAAATTCCCCTTGTTTTTTTAAACATCGACTTGTAGTTTTCCTTTACTCTGATACCTCTTTTTACAAAGTATTCTATAAAAAATCTGTTAAGAGCAAATTTATCCGTATTTCTTATTACCGCTTGCTCGTGTGCCTCTTTAAGTACTACCGGATATCCCATTCCCTTTTTAGCCTGGTCAAGAACGAGAAAGTGCAATAAGTTTAGCATTTTTTCGTTGTTTTTTACAAAGCCGGGAATTTCAATTCGAGCTGTTTCCATTCCTGTATTCATATAGAAAAAGTAGATAGGTTCCCTGTACAATTTTAAAATCGGGACGTTGCTTTTGAACAGGGCGGAACGTTCCCCTTCGTTTAACAATCGCTCGAATATATCCGTGTCCTGAATCATATCGAATTTTTTTACGTCGTTTTCGCTTTGTTTTAATTTAATTATTGCGGCCATTTTTATAAGACCTATTACGTCTTTTGAATGGGATCCGCTTACATAACCTGCGACCGGTATATTCTTTTCTTTGTTCTGCAAAATGAGGTGTTCGAACTTTTTTATAAAAGCTTCTTTGAACTGATCGCTTCTGTTTTTAATTTCCCATTGAATAAGCGTGCCGTCTATTAAGGAAACGATTGGTAGATGTCTATCGATGTATTTGTTTACCGCTCTCTCAAGCTGAATACTTTCCTCAAGGAGCATTTTCGATTCCAAGAGTTCTCCTTTTACAAGAAACTTTTTGCCGTCTATCGTTTCGTATAATTCGTCGTCTTTGTAGTATATTTCAGGTATGGAGCTAACGTGGAAGAACGATTTTTTCGGTTTTTTCAGATAACCGATTACCACAGTTCCCGTGTTTATCACGTAATACGGAACGATAAAATCCGTGTCTATTGGAATTTCCGAACCGTCCGTTGCAATCGCTATGTATTCCTCTATATGTGTATCCGTTTTTATTTTTGCCGTAGGTTTTTCTACAGGATCAGCAATAAAGTAAGGAAAATTTGCAAAATTAATTCCGTCAAAGTCATGCGGAGCAATATCTTTTAAAATATTTATCGCTTCCTCTATGATTTCTTCTTTTAGTTTCACGGAAGCGCTTTTTTCTTTTACGATTTGTTCTATTTTCGGCAAAATCTTCTCGAACCTTAACATGATTAAATTATACATTAAAAATACTCTTCTGAAAGTTTTTACAAATAGGATTTTCCGTATAATATTTTCATGCATGATATGGTGATTCTTTTGTGTGCGTTAGCTATTCTGGGAGCGCTTGTCGAATTTAAG
>JALSNB010000142.1 GCA_026987225.1 Caldisericaceae bacterium | reverse complement strand
AAAGCAAATCATACAAATATCGAAAATCCTGCTTGACAAATACAACGGCAAAGTGCCGGACAAATTGGAAGAACTTCTTTCCCTGCCGGGTGTGGGCAGAAAAACGGCAAACCTCGTTTTAAACGAAGGATTCGGAAAGTTAGGTATCTGTGTGGACACCCATGTCCATAGGATTTCAAACAGGTTGGGGCTCGTCAAAACGAAAAACCCAACGGAAACGGAATTTGCACTTATGAAAATCCTGCCCAAAAAATACTGGATCATATTTAACACCCTGCTTGTTACGTTAGGGCAGAACATCTGCACGCCCGTCTCGCCGAAATGCTCCGTTTGCCCGATAAACAAATACTGCAAAAAGGTCGGTGTCGAAAAACACAGGTAGCGGTTGGAAGTTGTAAAAAAGCAATTTTACCTTTAGAATAAAAGCAATGAAAAGGATATTAATTGCACTGATTTTATCGGTAGCAATCATTACGGCAGGCTGCGCGGGCAGCACGTTTGAATACAAAGTAGCGGACGGAATTACCGGAATACCGATAAACGGGCCCGCACTGATAAACGGGCACAAAACTTTTATTAAAAACGGCATAGTTTCTGCAAACAGCAGCAAAATTACAATCGAGAAAACAGGTTATAAAACGGCAAGTTTCGATTCTCAAAAAACGATTATGCTTATGCCCGTTGCATACCTTGCAATAAATGCCGTGCCAACTCCCAATGAAATTTATATAGACGGGAAAAGCGAAAAGATGGCGTTTAAAGACAACACAATAGTTATTTCCCCCATGCCATTGGGAAGCCACACCGTAAGTTTCAAAGGAAAATTAACCGCCGAGAAAACCATTTCCATAGACATTAAAAAAGGCGAAAATCGGATAAACGTAAAACTTCCGTTTGACAAACAAAAAATTGCAAACTACATCTCGCAGCTGAAATTTCCGAACGAATTTAAAAACGCCGCATTCGCAATAAAAATCAACGGCACTCTGGACGGTGAAAATGTAAATTACGCATTGGATGCGGAAGTAAAAAACGGTGAACTTTTCAAAGTTTCGGATGAAAATATCACCTACTATTTCAAAAACGGTATGCCTTTTATAGAAAAAAACGGTAAGGAAACGGAAGTTTCTGACAAAGAAAAAATTGCGGCACTCGAATTTGCAAAAAGCGTTATAGAAAAAATCCTTACCTTACGGAACTATATAAAGCCCCTTGCAATAGAAAATATTTCCCAAAACGAAATAACATTTTTCGGAAAAAGGACGTTCGAGAAGAGACCGTTTAACGAAGAAATCACGCTTTACTTTAAAGATAACAGCATAAACCAATCAAAAATTCATATCACATCAGAAATAGAAAATGCGGACATTACAACCGAAATAGATGTGATCGGCGAAGGATAAGGAGGAAATATGGGGTTCACACATTTACATCTTCATACGGAATACAGTTTGCTTGACGGATTGAACAGGTTGCAAGACCTTGCCGTTCGAGTAAAAGAGCTCGGAATGGATGCCGTTGCCATAACGGATCACGGCAACATGTACGGTGCGGTAAATTTCTACGAAACAATGAAAAAGAACGGTGTAAAACCGATTCTCGGAGTGGAAACATACGTTGCGGAGCGGGGAAGAAAGATAAAAGAAAAAGGGGAACGCAGGTTTCACCTCATACTGCTTGCGGAAAATAACGAGGGGTACAAAAATCTGTTAAAACTCGTTTCTCTCAGTTATATAGAAGGATTTTACTACAAACCGAGAGTAGATTACGAACTGCTCGAAAAATATCACAAGGGCATCATTGCAATGAGCGCATGTTTGCAGGGCGAAGTTCCTTACAGAATTTTGCACGAGGGAAAAGAAGCCGGAAGAAAGGCTCTTCATAAATACGTGGAGATTTTCGGAAAAGACAACTTCTTTTTAGAGGTGCAGAATCACAACATAGAAGAAGAAAAGAGAGTCATACCGATAATGAAAGAACTGTCCGACGAAGAAGGGATACCTCTCGTTGCGACAAATGACGCCCACTATTTAAAAAAAGAGGATGCAAAAGCACACGATATTCTTCTATGCGTCCAAACACTTTCCAAAGTGGACGATCCGGAAAGAATGAGGTTTCAAACGGAAGAATTCTACGTGAAATCCGAAGAAGAAATGAAAGAAGCATTTCCCGGATTGGAGGAAGCGGTTTTAAATACCGAGAAGATAAAGGAGCGCTGCAACGTAGACTTCGAATTCAAAACGTACCATTTGCCGCATTTTGTTGAAAAGAAAGGCGAAGAATGGAACGAAGAGAAAAACAAACAGCTCCTCAGAAAATTGGTTGCAAACGGCATAAAAAAACGCTACGGAGACAAAAAAGAAGCGTTCGAACGTGCGGAAAGCGAACTCAAAATCATAGAACAAATGGGATTTACGGATTACTTCCTCATCGTTCAGGATTTTATCAACTGGGCAAAAAAGCATGACATACCTGTAGGCCCGGGTAGGGGATCCGCCGCAGGAAGTATCGTTTCTTATGCACTGGGCATAACGGATATAGATCCGTTAAAATACAACTTATTCTTTGAAAGGTTCCTCAATCCCGCAAGAATTTCGATGCCCGACATAGACGTGGATATCGGTGATAGGGAAAGAGACAAGGTAATTCAATACGTAAGAAAAAAATACGGCATCGATCATGTGGCACAGGTTGCAACGTTCGGTAAAATGGAAGCCCGTGCCGTAGTAAGGGACGTCGGGAGGGCACTTGGATTTTCCTATGCGGAAATTGACAGAATTGCAAAGCTTATCCCGTTCGGATTTTCTTTGAAAGATGCAATCGATACGATTCCCGAACTCAATAAAAAGGCTTCGGACGAGCAATACAAACTTCTGTTCGAAACGGCGCTGAAGTTGGAAGGCGTATCGAGAAATTTCTCCACCCATGCGGCAGGCGTTGTAATCGGCGATGCGCCGTTAATGGAATACGTGCCGCTACAACTCGATAAAAACGGTGCCGTAATCACTCAGTTCGATAAAGACGTAATAGAACACATCGGACTGCTCAAAATGGACTTCCTCGGCTTGAAAAACCTAACCGTTATACAGGACACAATAGAAATGCTGAAAGAAAAAGGCATTCACGTGG
>JALSNB010000141.1 GCA_026987225.1 Caldisericaceae bacterium | reverse complement strand
CCGAACCACCCAAAAGTTTATACGAAAATTCATCTCACCTATATGATTTGGGGTGACGTGCCGGAAGACAAGTTTAAAACGGCAATAGAACTTTCCGAAACAAAATACTGCTCCGCAAGTGCCATGCTGAGAAAAGCGGCTGAAGTAACTACGGAGTATAAGATATTCAAAGATTAAAATAAGGGGGGCACACGCTCCCCCGTTTAAATATGGAGAAATACGATTTAACCGTAATAGGCGGAGGCCCGATAGGCCTTAAAGTTGCAGAAATCGTTTCCAAAGAAGGCCGAAATGTTCTTATTGTCGAAAGAAGAAACGAAATAGGCTACCCGAATCATTGCTCAGGGCTTGTTTCCCCCTCTTTCGTAAAGGAAAATAGCGTTCCGGAAAGCATTATTGTTAACAGTATAAAAGGGGCCGAATTTCGAATAGGAAACACACGGCTAAACTTCAAAGACACAACCGCTCATGCCGTTGTGATCAACCGTGAGGCATTCGACAAAAATCTCGCTAAAAATGCCGTTAAAAACGGTGCGACACTGCTCCTTGGCACAACGGTAACATCGTTTTACAGAAAAAACGGAGACGTAATCCTTACGCTAAGCAACGGAAACAAGGTGGAAACACATCTTGTAATCATCGCATCCGGCGCACTCACGGGTATAAACAGAATGTTCGGTTTCGAAAACAAACTCTCCGAAACAATTCATACAATCCAATTCGACGGAAAAGTAGAAGGGATCGATAGGGAAATTGTTTATACGTTTTTTGACAGCAACATATCGCACAACTGGTTCTCGTGGGTTATTCCCCTAAATAACGAAAGGGCGCACATAGGAATAGGAACCGATAAAAACGAAAATCTCGTTTACCTTATGAAAAAATTTATTTCCGAGACTCCGCTACTAAAGAATATTGCTTTCGATGTCAAAAATGCGGTTTCATGGGTTATACCCATAGGACTATTCGGAGAAATCGTAAAAGACAACGTAATGATAGTTGGAGATGCGGCGGCACAGGTAAAGCCTTTCTCAGGAGGAGGACTGCACACCGGAATGGTTTCCGCAAAACTTGCCGCAAAGACAGCACTCAAAGCGTTGAATGCAAAGAACTATTCCAAAAGTGTTCTTCGTGAATATGAAAACGAACTGAACAAGAAAAACGTGCCGATAATAAAAAGAGGGCTTGTGCTGAGAAAAATATACAGATCCATGAGCGACAGAGACAAAGAGCTTTTCATAAGAAGCCTGAATAACGAAGAGGCAAAATCGATCATTCTGAAATACGGAAACATCGACAGCCCGACGGATGTGGGCATAAGGTTGTTAAAATTCGTTAAAGGGCCGTTATTCTTATATTTCAAGGAGCTTGCAGCAGGTGCAATACGCGGATAACCTTAAAACACTGCTTTTATCCATAGACAAAAGAGGGTATAAAGCATACAAAATATTGCAGGGGAAAACGTTTCACAAGGGAAATGTATCCTTACGTATCGAACACGTTCAGGGCGATCCTTTCGCAACACCGTCAGTTGTTCAAATAAAAGTCCCTAATGATTTTCCGAAACAAATCACACTGAAAAAGCATGTAAAAGTTGCGATAGAAGACCTAATTTTGAGGCACGTATTCGAAAAGTCAAAAATGCTTTCAAGCAAACTGGGGAGTGGACATAGCGGTGTTATTCAAATACTGGCACCTTCTCAGGCAATTCTTGAAAGAAGCGGTATAACAATGGATAGAGACAGTATAACTCTGAACATATTCGCAGGATTTCCTGCAAACGGCAGAAGAATCGACGCACGCAACGCAATAAAACTGTTCGATAACTTATTTACTCTGTCCGAAAGCACTCTATTCTTCCGTAACTATAAAAGCGAAGAGATAGAAAACAGAATTTCACTCATAAACAAACAGGTATTTTTAAGAGAGAAATTAAAGGAACTGCATCTTATATCCTTCATTGCAGACGGCTCGATACTTCCGAGAGAAAGCGGGATAAGTGACAAACCGCTAAAAAACAGTGCCGTCCCGTTCGCAGCCCCGAAATCAATGTCAATAAATATCACATTTCCGAACGGAGAAACGATTTCCGGCATGGGTATAAAAGAGGGAATAACGCTTATAGCCGGCGGAGGATACCACGGAAAAACAACGCTTCTCGAAGCAATCCATATGGGGATATACAACCATGTGGAAGGCGACGGCAGAGAATTCGTTATTACGGACAAAACGGCGCTAAAGATAAGAACTGAAGACGGAAGAAGCGTAAACAACGTAGATATTTCAAATTTTATCACCCGCCTTCCTGACGGCACGGACACCGCTCACTTTACAACAAGAGATGCGTCAGGTTCCACATCGATGGCTGCGGCACTATCGGAAGCAATAGAAATGAAAAGCAAACTTCTGCTGATAGACGAAGATACGAGCGCAACGAATTTTATGATAAGAGACGCAAGAATGCAAAAACTCATAAAAGACGAGCCTATTATCCCCTTGATAGACAGGCTCAAAGAACTTTACTCTAAGTTCGGTATGTCCTCAATACTCGTAATAGGAGGGGCCGGTGCGTATCTCGACGTATGCGATAACGTAATCGTAATGCATAGATACCTACCGGAAGACGCAACGCACAGGGCAAAGGCAATAGCAAAAGAAATTCCGACAAAAAGGGATTTTACCGAGATCGAAAAAATGAAAAATATCAAAGAGCGTTCGTTGAGAATAGACAGTATAAACGTTTTAAAAAACGGCAGGGAAAAGATCAAAGCAAACGGAAAAACATCCCTTCAAGTCGGAGACAGCATAATAGACCTCGGCAAAGTGGAAGAAATTACAGAGCAAGGACAGTTAGAAGCAATAGGGCATGCTATAAAGATGATAAAATATCGGAATAAAGAGGAAAATTTTTACGACTTGCTGCTCGAAACGGAGGAATATATAAAAACACACGGAATAAACAGTCTTTTTATGAACAGTTATATAAAACCGACCTTAACGGAAATAAGGCGGTTCGAAATAGCCTCCGCTTTGAATAGGCACAGAAAGGCCGTTTTTAAATAGCCTTTAAAACATTTTCCAATCTTTTGACCGTTTTTTTAACGCCCAATATCATAATAATGCGAGAAAGTTC
>JALSNB010000140.1 GCA_026987225.1 Caldisericaceae bacterium | reverse complement strand
ACGAAAAAGGAAATGTCGTTGACGGAGACGAAACGATGCTGATCATCGCACGCTACCTGAAAGAAAAAGGAAAATTGGAAAACAATACGGTTGTCGGAACCGTGATGAGCAATATGGGTGTGGAAAAAGCGTTTGCGGAAAGCGGGATAAAATTTGTCAGGGCAAAAGTCGGAGACAGGTACGTTCTGAGGGAGATGCAAAGAACCGGTGCGATAATAGGCGGCGAGCAGTCGGGGCATATCATATTCCTTAACGAAAGCAGAACGGGTGACGGGCTGATTACCGCCCTGATGCTGCTGAAAGTGATGAGCGAAAAAAAGATTCCTCTTGGCAAACTGCACGAAGGGATTGTGCACTACCCGCAGATTCTTGAAAACGTGCCTGCAAAAAACAAAACCGTCTTAGACAAGGAAAGCGTAAAGGCATTCATAGAAAAAGAGCAAAAATTGTTAGGAAACAGGGGAAGGATTCTTGTAAGGGCATCGGGCACTGAGCCCCTCATTCGAATTATGGTGGAAGGCGAAGACATAGAGGAAGTGAAAAGCGTTGTGCAAAAAATCAGGGAAAAAATAGAGGAGGAAATGTAAAATGTGCGGGATTGTAGGTTACATCGGGGGCAAAGATGCGCTTCCGATTCTCATAGAAGGACTGAAACACCTTGAATACAGAGGTTATGACTCTGCAGGAGTTGCAATTTTGGGCGAAACGCTGAGCGTTGTGAAAACTCAGGGGCGAATAGCGGATCTCGAAAAAAAGCTGAAAGGCAAAACGTTCAAAGGTTCCGTAGGCATAGGGCACACACGATGGGCAACGCACGGCGCACCGAACGATAAGAACGCGCATCCGCATTACAGCGAGAGCAAAAATATCGTTGTCGTGCATAACGGCATCATAGAAAACTACCTCGAACTAAAGAAAATGCTGATAAAAGAAGGGCATACGTTCCGCTCCGAAACCGACACGGAAGTGATCGCATACCTCATAGAGAGTTTTTACGAAGGAGATCTATTGAAAGCGGTAAGCAAAGCGGTAAATATGCTTGAAGGATCGTTTGCCTTGGGCGTTATGAGCAAGGACGAAAAAAACCGTTTCGTTGCCGTAAGAAAGGACAGCCCTCTCGTTGTCGGAATAGGCAAAGGAGAAAATTTCATCGCATCCGACATACCGGCCGTGCTTCCTTACACAAAAGACGTAATCATACTTGAAAACGGCGATATTGCCGAGGTAAAAAGGGACGGAGTAAACCTGTTCGATTTGAAACTCAATCCGATAAAACGGAACGTGCAGAAAATTACGTGGAGTGTGGACGATGCGAAGAAAGGCGGATTCAAACACTTCATGCTGAAGGAAATTTTCGAAGAACCTCACGTAATCAGAGAGGCGATGCGCGGCAGGGTAAACGGGGACGAGATAGAGATCCCGGAACTCGAAAGCGACATACTAAAAGGCATAAACAGAGTTTATTTCGTTGCATGCGGCACGGCGTACCATGCCGGCGTTGTGGGAAAATACCTTGCCGAAAAGTTTTTGAAAATACCGGCGGAGGCGGAGGTTGCATCGGAGTTCAGATACAGGGATCCGCTTGTCGATAAAAATACGCTTCTGTTCGTTATCAGCCAGTCCGGAGAAACTGCGGATACGCTTGCCGCATTGAGGCTCGGTAAAAAGAAAGGTGCCAAAACGATAGGCATAGTGAACGTTGTGGGAAGTTCCGTTTCGCGCGAAACGGACAGAGTCGTTTACATCAACGCAGGCCCGGAAATCGCAGTCGCATCGACAAAGGCATACGTTGCACAGGTTGAAGTGATAGCACTTACGATACTCTACCTTGCAAAACTTCTGAACAAACTTTCGCCCGAAGAGGAAAAACGCTTTGCAAACGAGTTCAAACTGCTTCCCGAAAAAGCGGAAGAAATTTTGAAACAGAGTGATAGGATTGCGGAATTTGCATACACGACAAAGAATATCGAAGAAACGTTTTACATAGGAAGAAATCTCGACTATGCCCTCTCTCTGGAAGGCGCACTGAAACTCAAAGAAATCTCCTACGTCCATGCGGAAGGATACCCCGCCGGAGAGTTGAAACACGGGCCGCTTGCGCTTGTTACTCCGAAATCCCTCATCATCGCAATTGACACGTATGCACCGCTGAGGGAAAAAACGTTGAGCAACATAAAAGAAGTAAAGGCAAGAGGCGGAAAAGTGCTGGCAATCGCAAGCGAAGGCTACGAAAAGATAAAGGAAGTTGCCGACAAGGTGTTTTTCGTGCCGCAAACTTTGAACGAACTTTCTCCGGTTATATCCGTTATTCCGCTTCAGCTCATTGCATACTACATTGCGGAATCGCGGGGGCTTGATATAGACAAACCGAGAAATCTTGCAAAGTCCGTTACCGTTGAGTAAAATATTATATGTGAAAATCTCGTGTTGGAGGTAGGTAGATGAAAGAGGTAAGGGTAGCCGAAAAGAGCATCACCCTGTATAAGAAATTCCTTTCCCCGGACAGGGAGAGGGAAATATCGGAACTTTCCGAAAAATTGAAAGGTAAACGTATCGCATTTATAAACTCCACTGCGTTCGGCGGCGGAGTGGCGGAGCTATTTCATTCGATCGTGCCGCTGAGCAAGTCGATGGGTGTCGATCTGCACTGGTTCGTTATGGAAGGGGATCAGAAGTTTTTTGCCATCACAAAGAAAATTCACAACATGCTTCAGGGAAAAAGCGGGCACATAGGAAAGGAAGAAATCGATTATTACCTTGAAATAAACAGGAAAAACGCGGAAGAATTGCGGAATGAATTCGACGTTGTCGTTGTGCACGACCCGCAGCCTATGGCAATTCCTTTCTATTTGAAGCAGAAAAAAGGGTATTTCGTATGGAGGTGCCATATAGACACGTCCGTACCGAACAGCGAGGCAAAAGAACTGATAAACAGGTTTCTTCCTCTGTATGACGAAACGATTTTCAGCATGGACACGTTTGCGGAGGGAATCGGTACAGCTAACTACAGAATCATATACCCTTCCATCGATCCGCTCTCTCAGAAAAACATCGACATGGAAAAAAGCGAAGTGGAGAGCATAGTGCAACGTTTCGGCGTGGATACGAAACGCCCGATCATCTTGCAGGTTTCACGCTTCGATCCGTGGAAAGA
>JALSNB010000139.1 GCA_026987225.1 Caldisericaceae bacterium | reverse complement strand
CCCTATCCTGCACCCATTCGAAATATGAAACCGTTACTCCGCCAGCATTTGAAAGGATATCCGGAATAACTTTGATACCTTTTTTGTTCAGTATCTCGTCCGCTTCGGTTGTTGTCGGGCCGTTTGCACCTTCCACTATGATCTTTGCCTTTATGTTTTCCGCATTTTCTTTTGTGATCTGGTTTTCAAGTGCCGCAGGGATCAGAAAGTCAACGTTGAGTTCGAGTAGCTGTTTGTTTGTAATTGGTTTTGTCCCGGGTAAGTTTACTATTGTGCCGCTTTCCTGTACTTTTCTCAATGCTGCGTTTACGTCTATTCCGTTTTCGTTATATATTCCGCCGTTCACATCGCTCAGTGCCACAACTTTTGCGCCTTGTGCAGCAATGAGTTTGGCGGCTGTGGAACCGACATTACCGAAGCCCTGAATTGCAACCGTTGCATTCTTTAAGGGCACTCCGTAGACACTGCCCGCTTCCCTTGCAATAAACATAATACCTCTACCGGTTGCTTCTTTTCTTCCCCTTGAGCCGCCGAGGAAAACGGGCTTTCCTGTGACAACACTTGTGACCGTTTTTCTCATGTGCATGCTGTAGGTGTCCACAATCCATGCCATAACTTGCGGATTTGTGTTTACGTCAGGTGCCGGAACGTCCACTTCCGGGCCTATCAAATCAATAATTTCTGCGGTATAACGCCTCGTGAGGCGCTCAAGCTCTTTTTTGGAAAGCTTGTGAGGATCCACGGCCACTCCGCCTTTTCCTCCGCCGAACGGGATATTTACCACTGCGCATTTCCATGTCATCCACATTGCAAGCGTTTTCACTTCGTCAAGCGTTACGTTCGGATGATAGCGGATCCCACCTTTCGCGGGTCCCATTGCTACGTTGTAGTGAACCCTGTAACCGTCGAATACTTGTATCGTGCCGTCATCCATTTCAACGGGAATGGAAACTATCACCTGCTTTTTGGGTTTTCTGAGAATTTTGTAGATATTTTCGTCAAGGTTCAGCTTTTTTGCTGCTTCGTCAACTCTTTTTAAAGCATCTTCGAATAAACTTTTCATTTATGCCTCCATAAATTCTATGTTATTTAAAACCGACATATTGTATATCTTTTAAGCAAATTTCCAATACTTCGGATGAAAATTTTCCGGTATGTTAAAATGATTTGAAAAAAGAGCTAAAAAGTGATAAAATAATTTACACATAAAAGAAAGGAGGTTATTGATATGAAGAAAAATTCCGTAAGAAGAGTCTTGGCAGTGGTATTGGCAGTTGCTCTTGTATTTTCTGTTGTAGCACTAAACGGATTTAGTCCGAGAGTAAAAAAAATTACTATTCTTACTACTTCTGATTTCCAGAGTCAAATTATCCCGTTTAAAACAAAAGTATACATTAATGGTGTAAAGAAGAAAATTATGGTAGGCGGATCAGCAAGAGTTGTTGGACTTGTAAAGTCGATTAAACTTAAAAACGGCACTGACAATACTTTATTTCTTACATCCGGTGATGATTTTTTAGGGCCTGTGTTTAGGGCATTCGGAGGAGTTCCTACAACGTTTATGTGGGATCAAATTGCTGATGTATGGGAGCCCGGAAACCATGAATTTGACCAGGGCCCAGAAGTTTTGGGAAAGGCACTTGATTATGCGACCGTGCCAATGATCTGTGCCAATTTGGATGTTTCCAAGGAGCCTGCACTTGCCGGCAAAATTAAACCTGATGTGATAAAGGTTGTAGATGATGTGAAAATCGGTATCTTCGGACTTATTACTCCTAACGTGAATATACTTTCCAATATAGGAAAAAACATAAAGGTAAATCCTGACCTCGTATCAGTGGCAAATGCCGAAGTTAAGAAATTAAAAAGCGAAGGATGTGATATTATTATTGCACTTACACATATAGGTGTGGATGCTGATAAAAGCCTTGCTTCAAAAGTGAATGGTATAGATGTAATTGTCGGAGGGCATTCTCATACATTGATTAAAAAACCGATTGTAGTTAAGACTCCTAACGGCGATAAAACGATTATAGTCCAAGACGGGGCAAAAGCTGCATATCTCGGGGAACTCACTCTTTATATTGGTAAAGATATTCCTACGACCGGTCATGAAAATACCTCTTTTATTAGAAGTATCTTTAGCGGAAGTAAAAAAACAATAGACCACTACAACTGGAAATTGCACCTTCTCGATAGCAGCGTTCCGTCCGATCCGTTCACTCAGAAACTTGTTGATTACTTTGAATCCAAAATGCCACCTCCGGAAAAAGTCGGTGAAACTCTTGTAGATCTTGATGCAAGAAAAGAAACGGTAAGGACAAAAGAAGCGGCAATCGGTAATTTGTTTACCGATGCGATGAACTATGCAGTCGGTACCACCATTGCAGTAACTAACGGCGGCGGAATCAGGGGAGACAAGATTTATCCGAAAGGTGAAATTACCACGGCAACACTTACACAGATGCATCCGTTCGGAAATTCAATTGTAATTGTTAAACTTACCGGTAAGCAGTTTAAGGAAATTCTTGAGAGAGGTGCCGCAGCGCTCCGCTCTAAGAATGACCCGAGAGATCCGAAAACAATTGATACGGGTGCATTCCTCCAGGTTTCCGGAATAAAAGAGGTGATTGATGTTGACAAAACACCTCAGCAACTTGATCCTACAAATTCAAAGATAGTCGTACCAGGAGAAAGGGTTGTGTCCGTTACGATTAACGGTGAGCCGCTTGATCCGAACAAAGTTTACACTGTTGCAGTGAATGATTACATTGCACACGGCGGAGACGGTTATGTAACTTTAGGTAACCTTCCGGATTCCGCAAAGAACTTCACTTATATTTACCTTACGGACGCACTGTACAAATATATCAAAGCGCATACACCCATTTCACCGAAAGTCGAAGGAAGAATTACGATCAAAGGAGAACTTGCAGGATTTGGCGATTAAACAATAAGCGGTAAATTTTTAAAGCCCTCCGTTAAGGAGGGCTTTTTATTTTATTCTTTCAATTGATTTGCCATATGCGTGGGGTTCAGTGTTTCCCCTGTAGCTCTTTTTAACAGCTCGTCCCACCTGTAAAGCGCACCGTTCTTAAATATCTTTTCTATAAAGAATTCTCCGACATTTTTGTTCAATATGTCGTTTGAGATATTGTTCAGTATGTAATCGCGCATCTGTGATGCCATCATTTCTCCCAATAGATAGTTATGGTAATAAACGGGCGCCGTTCCGAAATGAATTTTTGCAGCCCAATCCGGGTACGCTCTTCTCTCTTGTGGAATATTAATGTACTGAAGTTCGTGCACGGTATCATACCAGAGGTTATTTAAATCACCGTCAGGTGCGCTGTAGAGCTCTTTTTCAAAGAATACGAATGCCATAACCCAGCGCGCTGTGATTGCAAGTTGTGTTTTAAGCAGATCTTTCAATCTCGGAGCAATTTCTTCGTATGTTTTTTCATCAACTTCTACGATTTTTTTATACCATTCCGCATCTCTTGCCCTTCTTCCAAAGAACATTGCGACCGCTTCCGTTGTGAATATGTGTGCCGGCTCCTGAAGGATAATAGGCAGGTTTCTATCTATGTATTTGTCATACGATGCATGTCCGTATTCATGCAACATTGTTTCGGCCCATCTCACATTGGGACGGATATTCGCAAGCACTCTCACATCTTTGTTTTCTTTATCTATCGTTATTGTAAACGCATGCTGGTTTTTCCCTTTTCTTTCGAACAGATCGGATCGTTCCACAATATCTCTTATATCGATTCCGATTGAATCATACGTTTTGATTGTAAGTTCAACGAGATCTTTGTTTTTCAGTAGTGCATCGTAGTCAAAATTGTCTATTTCCGGCACTTCCTGAAACCACAGATCCGCATAATGCCATGGCATTATTTCTTTTTTTCCGATACCGAAACGTTTTGAAAGAGTCGTATCGATTTTATTCTTAATCTCAACAAAAAGTTCGTCCGTTTGTTCTTTAAAACTGTGGAACATTTCGTGAATTTGCTCTGTGGAAAGTTCCTGAAGCTCCATCATCATATCGTAGTAGTTGCTAAAACCCAACAGTTTTGCATTCTCGTTCCTTATTTTTACGAGCTCTATGAGGCGCGGTGCGATTTCTTTTCCGATTTCTTTCCCTGCAATCCATGCTTTTTTTCTCAGTTCCGTATCGTTGCTGTTTTTCAATATTTCGTCGATTTCGTTGTTCGAGACTTCTTTGCCGTCGATTTTTGCCCTGAAGTTTGCAAAGATCGATTCCATTTCCACTTCTTTCTTAACGGTTTCTTCGATGCGTTCTTTGGGAAGTTGATTGGGAACCATGTTGTCATAGAGAAGTTTCAGCTCTCTTTTTTCTATTTCCGTAAGATCATTTCTATCCTTTGAGTTCTTAACGATTTCAAAGCGTTCCTTATCCGACAGGTAGAGCCTGATTTCAACCTGAGCCTTTTCAACCTCTTCTCCGAATTCCTTTTTACCTGTTGTAGCAAGGTTCCAGTAAGCGGTTGTAACTCTTTTTTCCATTACTTTTAAATCTTCATTGGTTTTCTTTAAAAATTCTTTTATATCCATTTTTCACTCTCCTTTCCAATATATAATACTACTTTTTGTTAAAATGCAATTTAGTTGGTATAATTCGAGCGTGAAAAAACTTTTGATTGCTTTGATGCTTTTGGATGTTCTTTTTGCTATTGTCTTTAACAGTGCATTCAAAGAAATGCAGATGTATGTATTTATTATGATTTCGTTTACCGCATTTATCCTGTTTTTGTTTTCAGTTAGAGATTCTTTAAAATTTGATTACTCTGTTATAATTCTTGTTCTGTTTTTGCCTGTTTCAATAGCATTTTCTTTTTACAAATACGTATCCCTCCTTGATACTTATATTTTACTGAGTGCGATAATATTTTATATTATTGCGGTAAATGTTTTTGATGAAAGAGCTCTCCCGATTGTGCAAGCAGGCATTGTTTTTATCGGTTTATTTGTTGCATTTGTAGGTTTTCTCGCATACGTGCTTGTTGCGACTTTGCCGCATCTTAATCTTTCTGTTTACTTTTCTTCGAACTCTTTTCTTTCCGGAACGAGGATCTGTTCCTTCTTTCGATATCCTAATAGCTTTGCAGGTTTTCTTCTCATGCCGTTTTTCTTTTCATTGGATTTTTTAAATAAAGTTAAAGGCAAAAGAAAGTGGATTTATTACTTTATATCCTCGTTTTTATTGTTCGTACTGTATCTTTCCGGCTCAAGGGGTGCGTTTATCATATTTGTAATTAGCATTATTTTGCTGTATGCTTTTACGGATTTTAGAAACTATATTTCTCTCTCGAGAGATCTGATTATTACGTTTTTAATTGCGGTTCTTTTTGTGTTTATAAACAAGAAAATATTTACTCCCGCAATTGTCTCCAATGCAAGCAGGGCAGAGGTGCTTGTAAAATTTTTTGTGGGCGAACAAAACAAGTCCCTCGCCGACAGAATTCAACTCGCAAAAGATGCGTGGAATATATTTTTGCACCATCCGTTTTTCGGAACAGGGCTTGACACGTTTAAAGATGCGATGCTTAAATACAGAAACGGTTTGTTTTTTGCACGTGAGCCGCATTCGATGCCTTTCCGTTTGCTTGCAGAAACTGGTGTTTTAGGTTTTTCGGCATTTTTCTTTTTTTTCGGCAGAGGCTTTTTGAAAGGATTTAAAAAGAATTCCATACCTTATATCGCTGTGCTTTCTCTGTTCTTGCATACTTGTTTGGATCTTGATTTTGCATATCCCATAATCGTTTCTCTGATTTTTATAGGTATTGCAATGATAAGTTTCGAGGACACAGATGCAAAACGGTTTTCCGTTCATGTTAAGTATGCTTTGGGAATCGTCATAATTTCTTTGCTTGTTATTTCCGTTGTGCCGAATTTTGCAGCTTCCGCTTTTGCAAACAGCGGAGTGTATCTTATGCAGAAAAACGAATTTAGCAAGGCATTGGGTAATTTTAGGGTTGCCGAGAAAATAAATTCCTCAAACGCAACCTACCATTCTCATGCCGCCTACTGCGTTGAGCAAATTGCTTATCAAAAACAGTCGAATTGCGAAGAAGACCTAAAGAGTGCGGCCGAGGAATACCAAAAAGCATCAGAATGCAACAAACTTTCTTTTATATATCCTCTTTACGAAGGAAACATCGATTTGCTAATGAAAAATTCGCAAGCGGTAGCACTTTTTAGAAAGAGTTTTTCTTTGAATCCTCTGTGGAAACCTATTTGTGCGGATCAGGCGCTTGCACTTTCTTACATACTCGGCGAAAAAAGCGAAGCTGTTAAACTTGCAAGCGAGGCTTTGAATTTTTCGGCCGGAAGCGATGCTTATAAAGCTCTGCATTACACAAACGCTACAGAAAAGAACAGCAGAGCGTATACTGCGCTCGGTTTTGCGAAAAAACAAAAATCGTATTTTGAAAAGGCAATAGCAAACTATCCTGAAAACGGATTTGCATATCTGGGGCTTTCCATTCTTTCCCAAAACGAATCGGAGCGCATCGAATACCTTAAGTTTGCCCTTGAAGTAAACCCTTGCATAAAAGAGGTCAGAGATTCCTATTTTGCAGAAGCGCCGCTTATCCGTGTAAACAGTGTGAATACGAGCAAAAGCGGTAAAATTTCCATTCGTATTGCCGTTCTGCATAACCGAAAACTTTTGAGCAAAATTATCGTTGATGTGGTAAGTAACGGAAAAGTAGATTATATAAACGCGTTTTCGCCTTCTTCTAATACGCTTTTGTTTAATTTGCCTACTAATTTAAAGGGAGAATACAGAATAGAACTTGTCGGTGTGGACAGAAACGGACTGACTGTTTCGAAAACAATTTCTCCGCTGTTTAGCAAAAAAGAATAAATCTGTTATCATTGGGTATGAGAATAAGAGTAAATTTTATTCGGCCGGAAGAGGTTTGTTATATAGGACATATCGATTTGACACGGGCGGTTGCAAGAGGTTTACGCAGGACGCTCTTGCCCCTTAAATTTACCGAAGGGTTCAACCAAAGGGTAAAACTCGAAATGGGTTTTCCTCTGTCAGTCGGTATTATCGGCGAAGACGAATACTTCGATTTTTACCTTTCCGAAGCACTACCCGAAGAGCTCATTTTTGAAAAATTAGTCGAATCGTTCAAAGGCATACTTGTCATTACGCGTATAAAGAGCATTTCTTACAACGCACCCGCCCTTACATCTCTCAATGCAATTTTAACTCATTTTGTACACGGTGAAATTTATTCGGATATAAGCGAAGATGAAATAGAAAATCTTTTGAACGGTATTATAAAAAAAGAAGAGATTATCGTGGAGAGGAAAAAGAAAAATGCCGTTAAGAAAAAGGATATAAGGCCTTTTCTTAAAGAATTGAAATTGCTCAGTCTGAATGGCAAAGAAGCGGTTTTTCTTTTGTCGGTTTATTTTACTCCGAAGGGTAGCATAAAGATTGACGAGGTAAAACATCTCATGCTTGATGCCGGGATTCCGGTAAACCTGTCCTATGTTGTGCGTAAAAGGACAGCCCTTATTTACAAAGGGAAAATAGTTTCCCCAATGGACTTTGATTAGTGCTGTTGAAATTTATCGATAAAATGCTAAAATATAATCGAACCCTGCGGAGTGCGTGTAAACTTAGCGGATTTGGGCCAACACAAATTGTGCGGGGATGGATGCATGTCGAAAGTTGAAGCGCTTCGGCGCTTCCCGGAGATTTGCCAAAGTCCCCACTTGTCCTTAGGGACTCCAAAATCTCCTAAGTCACGGCTCTCGCGGGGGTATGATTAAGGAGGTGTAAATGGTAGCGCTTGCGCTCTGGATAATTGCAACCGAGATAGCAGTTGTTGCCGTTGTATTGGTAATTGCATTTGTAAAGCTTGGCAGAGAGACGAAAAATACGTTAAGCGAAACGCAAACTCTCGTGAAATCTCTTGAAAAGAGAGTGGATACTTTGGGTGCCGAGCTTGAAAATACTGCAAAGAATACGACGCAGGCGGCCGACCATCTAAAAAAAACTCTAAGCAACACTGAAAAAGCCACATCTTTTTTGAATGCGGCATTGCCAATTCTTTCCATTGTGTTGCTTTTCAGGGGTATTACACTTCCTATTAGCAGTGTACCGGTGAGTGGGAAAAAGGAAAAGCAGAGTTCGGTTTTATCGACACTTATGAATGTGGGTAAATGGCTTGCTATTTTACAACAGGGTTTTGTAATTTATAAAAAATATAGCAGAAGCAAAGGAGGTAAAAGAGATGGACGACAATAAAACCGGTGCTTTTTTAAGCGGATTTTTATGGGGAGCGCTTGCGGGCTTTGTGCTTGGAGTTCTGTACGCCCCTCGCTCCGGAGTTGAGACACGCGAAATTCTTAAAGAAAAAACAAAAGAGTTAGGTGTTATTACGAAGGATAAAGTTGAAGATTTGAAATCCAGAGGTAGAGATATTCTTACGGGGCAGGGCGTTGAAATACAGGAGGAATCCGGAGAAGAGTAGTTGAAATTTTTTTTCGTTTCTGTATAATATGCTTGCCGATTGGGAAGTCGTCTAATGGTAGGACAGGGGACTCTGGATCCTCTAATGATGGTTCGAATCCATCCTTCCCAGCCAGGTGGCGTAGTAGAACAGTGGTTAGTTCAGGGGGCTCTCAATCCCCAGACCAGGGTTCGATTCCCTGCTACGCTACCACACATAAGGAGGATAACTGATGAGGATAGGTATTGTTGGATTGCCATCAAGCGGAAAAACGTCACTTTTTAAAGCACTTATAGGTAACAATATCCAAACGTCATTTGACAAACCGAACATAGGAAGTGTCAAAGTTATAGATAAAGATTTATATAAGCTTTCCGAAGCGTTTAATCCTAAAAAAACAACTCCGGCTGAAATCACATTTGTGGATATCCCCGGTATCCCCTCTGGCATCGAAAACAAAAAACGAAGAAACGAAATTTTTTCTGCAATACGAAAAGTGGATGCACTCGTCGAAGTAATCGATGCCTTTTCCGGAACTAACGATTTGGAAGATGCGATTGCAACGTTTGACTCGGATCTTATCCTTATGGATCTCGATGTTGTTGAAAGGCGTATCGAGAGATTGCAGAAAGAAAAAAGAGATCAAAAAAAGGAGAGAGAGCTCACAATACTTGAAAAGTGCAAAGGCATGTTGGAGAACGAACGTCCGCTTTCCGAACTTAACTTATCCGAAGAAGAAATTAACGATATACGCTCTTTTGAGTTTTTTACACTAAAACCGATTCTCTATGTTGTAAACATATCGGATGCAGATATTGAAGCCAAGGAAAAATTAAAGAAAATGGTAAAGAATGTAATAAGCGATAGATATGACGCAATCGTTGTGCCTGTTGAATTGGAACTTGAGCTCTCGGAACTTTCAGAAGGAGAAAAAGAAGAATTCCTCTCTTCATACGGACTTGAAAAACCTATTTTACCCGAGTTTATTGATGCCTCTTACGATTTGTTGGGGTACGAAACTTTTTATACTGTCGGAGAAGACGAGGTAAAGGCATGGACAATTAAGAAAGGCACAAATACAAGGAAAGCCGCAGGAAAGATACACAGTGATATTGAACGGGGCTTTATTGCGGCAGAAGTAATCTCATATAAAGATTTCGAAAGCGTAGATTTTTCTTTTAAAGAAGCAAAAACGAAGGGGCTTTTGCGAATCGAGGGAGAAGATTATATTGTGAAGAATAAAGATATTGTTCATTTCAGATTCAATGTGTAGGAGGAACGGTTGAGTTTATTGCATGTAATTTTAATGCTTATAATACTTGCCCTCCTTCTTTTAATATTGGTTCTTGCATTTCAAATAAGAAAAATCGAAAAAGAAAAGTTTGTGATAGATTCCATATATAAGGCTTCCAAAAAATTACCGGAGATGGGAAGCAGAAGCGAATTTATCAGATACGTATGTAAGATAGAAAAAGATATCACAAAAGCGAACGAATTCGTTTATTTTCGATATAACGAAGCAACTGATTTGCTTATTCCCGCCTACGCTGATAGCTTTTATAAAAAACAAATTTTACGTACTAAGTTGAAATTGGGCGAAGGATTTACCGGTAGAGTGGCTCTTTCTCGAAAAGCTGGCATATTGAACCATGCAACTAAAACCGATATATCTAAACATATCCCAGATATACCTAATTATGACTTATCTCTCCTTGCAATACCAATGGTTTTTAATGATACGCTTCTCGGAGCAATATTACTTGTAAAACTCGGAGGAAGCACTTTTAGAGAAGAAGATTTAAAACTTTCCGAGATTTTTGTCAATATCGTTTCCGGTTTTTTCTTTACGAAAAATCTTATTTTTACGATGCAGGAAGGCGTTGTTCAGCTTATTATCGCACTTGTTAAAAGCGTTGAGTATAAAGACCCCTATACTGCGGGGCATTCCATACGCGTCGGGCATTTTTCCGAAATTCTTGCACGCACGATGGGCCTTTCCGAGAGAGACGTTCTTATTGCAAAGATAGGTGGTTTTTTACACGATATCGGTAAAATTGCAATTAAAGATAACATACTTAAAAAAGAAAGTAGTTTGCAGGATGCCGAATGGCAGAAGATTCGTCAACATCCTGAGATTGGTGCGGATGTGGTTTCCAAATTCAGATTTTTGAAAGATGTTGTCCCGTGTATTCTTTATCACCATAAATGGTTTGACGGAAGAGGATATCCGGAAAATATTAATATAAGAGGGAAAGATATTCCTATTTGCGGCCGTATCGTTGCCGTTGCCGACGCACTGGATGCTATTACAACCGATAGGCCCGGATATTCTTCGCGTTCATTACCTTGGGCTATCTATAAAATCGTGCAAAGACGTGGAACTCAGTTTGATCCGGATGTGGTAGATGCCTTGATTAAAAGTAGCAAAGAAATTTCTATGTTTGTGAGAAAAGAGTTTAAAATAGAGGATACGGCAAATTATGAGGAAATTATTAAGATTCTTTAGAAATCATTATGTAGGAGTTTTTATAATAAGTGTTTCTACTTTCCTCGAATTTTTAATTTTATACAATGATCGCATAATACATGGAAACTGGTTTTTCATACGCACTGATAACATTACTGCAATTACAGCTTATTCACTTGAGTTTTTACTTTATTTTTGGGTTGTTGCCGGGGGTATCATATCCGATATGGGAAGGATGAAACGTTTAAAAAACTTTGAAAATATCAAAAATGTTAATTTTATAGAAGATGTGGCGATTAAACTTCTAAACGAACCTTCTTTTGAAAAAAAGATGGAAATAGCCCTAACCGCTATTAAAGATAAGATTGGTATATGCAAATCAGCCGTTATTTTGGAGCACGACAATGAATTCAGTTTTTACTATACGGATAATATTAGTGAAGAAGATAAGAGCTATATTTTAGACAATATTCTGTCTCACTTCGAAAAACGAAAATTTGCCCACATGTATGGATTTTTGCTTGAGGAATTGGTAATATACGATTTGCACGGATATGTTATTTTAAAGCCTTGCAAAGATATACGAAGAGAACAAGTAGAATTTCTAAAACAGTACAGCAAAATTTTACTTCCTATTTTTAGCAATGCGCGACTTATCATTGCTTTAAATCAAAGTAAGAACAATTACGAACTTTTGATAGGGCGTTATAAGATGCTTCACGGTTTTGTTACTGATTTACAAAAAAGCTCTACTATCGAGGAGTTTTATTGGAAGCTTGTCGGTGTTTCGAGTATGTTTTTTGGCACGAATGCGGCAACAGTTATCGATGTTTCTTCGCAGCGTTCCGATTGGCGTTTTGTTGCCGTTAAAAATACGTCGGATAAGGACCTTACAAGAGTGGAAGCAACAATTATAAATCCTTCGTACAGAGGCCCCGTTGTTAAAATAAAGGAAACGAAAAAAATCGTTTACATACCGGATACACGAACATCCATTGATTGGGTGCCTATTGGTGAAAATCCTGCTTCATGGCTCGGGATTCCCATTATTGCAGACGATGAAGTTATCGGTGTTTTGTGCATTGACGGCGACAAACCCAATCAGTTCACGAATGAAGACATCATTTTTGCTCAGGCTCTTTCGGACATGATCAGTAATATAGCCGATAGGCTTAAATATATGGAAGAACTTAATGTAAATGCTTCTGTGGATTCTTTAACGGGTCTATATAACAAAAGGGTGTTTCAAGAGAGAATCAGACAAGAAATAAACAGAGTTTCAAGATACGGAAGAAAACTTTCCATTGTGATATTTGACCTTGACCGTTTCAAACAGTGGAACGATACTTATGGCC
>JALSNB010000138.1 GCA_026987225.1 Caldisericaceae bacterium | reverse complement strand
AGGAAAGGTTTGCAAAAAAACTGAAAGAGGAGCTGAAAAGAAAAAAAATCACTCAAAAGGAGCTTGCAAAGAGGGCGCATCTCTCCGAGGCATACGTATCTCAAATCCTCAAAGGGAAGCGCACCCCGACAATTACCGTTGCAAAGCGAATCGCAGAGTCTTTGAACGAGCCGGTGTCATATTTTTTGGAAAACGGAATTGACGTAAAAGTCCTTTTGAGGAGAAACAGGGCGTTGAGCGATGACGACATAAGGGCAATAGAAGCGTTTATAGATTACATCATAGAGAAAAAGAACAATGAAGATAGCGGAGGAACTCCTTAAAAATTTTCCGGTGGGCAGGCCGCCGTTTCAGGTTGACGTAAAAAGCGCCCTGCAACACTACATAGGAAGAGAAAACATATATTACATGCACTTTACCAACGGTATGTCAGGCGGGCTTTTCAGCGTGAACGGCCACCCGTTTGTCCTGATAAACCTCAATCAGAGCAAAAACCGTATTCACTGGACGGAAGCGCACGAACTCGCCGAATTTTTACTCCACTATGACACGATTTACGAGCCTTTCGGATTTTCCCTGAAAGCGGAAGACTTAAACAGGGAAAAGCGGGCAAACATGCTTGCCGCGGAATTCCTCATGCCAGAAAAAGTGATAAGGGCGATTACCGCCGACTTTGCAAAGCTCAAAATCCCGTCGATGAAAGAGCCTTTCATAAGAGAAATCGCACGAAAGTTCTCCGTTTCGGAAATTGCGGTAAAAACCCGTTTGAAAAATTTGAAAATCAATATAGGCTGAACTATTTTGATACGTTATGAGATTTGTCTTCGATTTCGCAGACCGGGCAGAGATCTCCTTTTCCTTTAAACAATGCGCCGCACTTTTTGCATTTTTTATAGCCCATTTTCTCACGGAGCTTTTCGTTTTTTTTGTATAACATAAGTAAATTTAGGTATTCTTTTTTTGTTTTTTCGTCGGCATTGAGCCTTTTAACGAGATTTTCAATCCATTTGATATCTTTTTCGGAAAGCGTAATCTCGCTGAAGTCCATTTCCGTGCTGTCGGGCACATAATTATTTTTTCTTCTTTGAAAAGGCTTTTCTATCACCTTAAATCTGATGTCGCTCACAGGGGAATTGCCCACCTCGTCCGTAATCCTTTTTAGAATTTCACCTTTCATAAAATTAAGTTCCCTCATAAAAAGAGAACTTATCACGCCCACGTAAAGCACGCCTTCCCTGTAATACAGAGGCGTCGTAAATTTTGCAAGTTTTTCTCCGACAACTTCGTCCCATTTCAAAAGCGCAAGATTGCCCTTTATTTTTATGTAAAAGCGCTTTTTCGTGAGGAAACTATCCAAAATGGAGCCTATCTTTTTCACAGCACGATAACCTTTGCAACTTTGCTTATCTCCTGCGGAATGAGGCTTAGGGAAAGCGAAGAGATGAGAACCTGTTGAGAGCGGGCGAGGCGCAGAATATTTATTCTGTGGAATTCGTCAAGATCCGAAAAAAAATCGTCAAGAATAATAATAGGAGGCTCGTTTTTTACTTCGCTTATTATCTTATTCTCCGCAAAACGCATGGCAAACGCCAAACTGTAAGCTTCTCCGAGAGAGCTAAACTCCCTTGCCGGTGCGCCGTTTATGAAAATTTCGATTTCGTCGAGGTGCGGGCCGAACAACGTGCGCTTCCTCCTCTGCTCAAGCACGAATGTTTCGCTGTCAGAAAGCCTGTTTATGTCCGATTTTTTGTAATTTATTCTTACGTTAAGTTTTTCACCCGTAATTTCGGTTATCATCTCCGACGTAAGCGCTTTGAGTTTTTCGGTTATGCTTTCTCTCTTTTCCTGTATCAGGGCACCGACGGGTATCATACTGTCCGTTAAAACTCTAATAACCTGCACGTCTCCCATATCTTTCAAAAGCGCATTCCTTCTGTATAAAATCGAATAATACTTCAAAAGTAAATCGTAATACATAGGATCGGAAAATATGAGCAGGTGATTCAAAAACGTCCTTCTGTTTTCAGGCCCGCCCTTCACTATAAGCGAAAGTTTGTGATTCATAAAAATTACGGGAAGTTTGCCGATTATTTTAGAAAACGATTTCTCTTTTACGCCGTTAAACTTCACTTCTTTTCTGTTTTTTCCTATCAAAAGGCGCACAACACTCTCCCCCTCACGCCCGCTGAATTCACCTTCCAAAAAAGCGTATTCCTCTCCGAAGCGGATGCAGTTCTGTATATGGTTCGTCACAAAAGATTTGCCTGTGGATAAAAGGTAAACCGCCTCGAAGAGAGAAGTTTTTCCGCTCCCGTTCCTGCCCGTAATCACGTTATATGCGGGCGAAAAATCGAACGCCTTGTTTTCGAATTTCCTAAAACCGGAAAGCTTTAAACGGGTAATCTCCATTTACGGCCGCTGCGGCATTATCACAAAAATGAAATTATCGTCTTCTTTGCCGGTAATTTTAACGGGATGCAAGGGCCCGTTCATCTCGAACACAACGGTATCGCCTTTTACATGGCTTATGCCCTCTATCAGTTTTGAGCCGTAAAACAGAACGGAAATTTCCGCGTTTCCTTTGAACTCCAATTTTTCCTTTCCTTCCCCGCTTTCCTGTGAGTTCGCCTCTGCTTCCAAAACGCCGTTCGAAAATTTAAAGTTTATCTTTTCGTTGCCTCTCTTTGCAAGAATTTCAAGGCGTGAAAGCGACGATAAAAGTTCGTCTTTGTTAAGTTCCACCTTGAACTCGGATTCTTTGGGAATTGCATTTTCATAAGGAGGGAACGTTCCGTTGATCAAAAGGGAAATCACGTAAATCCCGCCCAAATCGAATGCAATTTGGCTTTCGTTGGATACAACCGTTATTTCGTCTTTTTCAATATTCATTCTGTTTAAAATATCCATCGCTTTCCACGGAATAATAAACGAAACTTCAGGCATGTTTTCCATCGGAAGCTCGCTTACCGCAAGAATCGTGCTGTCCGTTCCGACAAATCTGATTTTTCCGTCTTTCGATTCGAAATATATACCTCTAAACTCTTTTCTGCTCTCCTCTTTTTTGGACACGGCAAAAAGCGTATCGTTTATCAGCCCTTTCAAAACATTTGTATTTACGTTGAATTTTATCTTTTCTTCGATTTCAGGAAGCACGGCAAAGGATTCAGCATCCAAAAAATTCATTCTGTAGCTTGCTTTACCCTGTTTTATTACGCCCGATTTTTCACCTGTTTCGA
>JALSNB010000137.1 GCA_026987225.1 Caldisericaceae bacterium | reverse complement strand
ATAATTTCGCTACTAATCCTGTATGTTTTTCTATTGCTAAACTCAAACTACAAGGGAATAGAAATAACATTGATTGGTTTTACCTTGAACACAATCACGATCATTGCAAATAAGGGTTATATGCCGCAAGATATAAATAAACTTTACGTAGTGGGAGAAAAAACAAAGGCAGAACTAATACTTCAATACGGTCATTTTTATAATGCTACATTAATGAGCAAAAATACACATCTGAACATTTTTGGTGATAGAATAATAATTCCCTTTTTAAAAAGCCTTAGTGCCGTTTACAGCATAGGAGACGTAATAATAGTTATTGGAATTTGCATTTTTATCTTCGAGTATATGCGCAACGATAGAGCGGGCTAACTAAAGATACCCGCTCTATACCAAACTAATTTAAATACTATATCGGGAAATATTCGCCCGGAGCTTTTGGAAACAGTGTAACGTCTCTTACATCTTTTGCTCCGCAAACAAAACGTACAAAGCGTTCAATTCCGATGCCAAAGCCCGCTGATGGCACAAGCCCGTATTCCTTTGCAAATTCGATATACCACTTAAATTGCTCCGGTGTTTGTCCTTTTTTACTAATTCTCTTGTAAATCTGTTCTAACTCGAATTCACGTTCGCCACCCGAAGAAGCTTCTCCAAACCCTTCAGGGTAAATAAGGTCCATATCTCTAAGAATACCCGGACGTTTTGGATCTTCCCTATCATAGAATTCTCTCTCCATTATATGAATATCTATTAGCCAGAACGGCTCCTTTGCTTCTTTCGAAAGCTTGGTTTCAAAATCTTTTCCGTATTTTGCCAACGCTTCCGTATAGGTAATTTTCTTAAACGGTTTCTTAGGAACGGAGAGTTTCCTATTAAAGCTGTCCAATATATCGGAATCTTTCTCTAAAATTTTTGAAATAGTATAAATTATTAAGTCTTCCGCCAAATCCATTACTTCTTCTCTCGTAGCATTTTTTTGCTCAACATCAATTTGCGTAAATTCAATAAGGTGCCTGCCTGTTTCTTTTCTCTCCTCAGGTTCGAGACGTATATTCGGAGAAAAAGCAAAAATCTTGTCAAGTGTATGCAATGCAATCTGTTTATGGAAAATCATGCTTTTTGTAAGTTCATACTTATATCCGTAAACCTCCACTTGAGATTTTGTGGTAGGATGATTTAACGGATCTGTAATTCCCGAAATAATAACCGGTGGAATTTCTATAAAATCCCTTCCTTCTTTTAGAAAATCTCCCATAAATTTTCTTGCATCACTGTGTATTTTAAGTGCCTTTTTCAGAAAGGGAGATGAAAGGTGTTTTCCGTAATCCTTTATATCCATAGTTTTTCCTCCTTTATATATTTACTATTTTGTTGAGAAATCTCTTTGCTCTATCTGTTTTCGGGTTCTCAAAAAATTCTGCCGGGGTGCTTTCTTCAACAATTCGTTTGTCGGCCATAAAAATTAACCTGTTTGCTACTTCTTTAGCAAATGAAATCTCATGTGTTACAACTATCATTGTCATTCCTTCCAATGCGACTTTTTCGATAGTATCCAAGACTTCTTTAATCATTTCCACATCGAGTGCAGATGTAGGCTCGTCAAAAAGCATTAAATCCGGCTGCATAGCAAGCGCTCTTGCTATGGCAACACGTTGCTTTTCGCCGCCTGACAATTGATTTGGATAGTGATCTACTCTTTCGGCCAAGCCTACTTTTGAAAGATAATGCATTGCAATCTCATTTGCTTCCTTTTCACTCAATCCCTTAACTTTAATCGGTGCTATTGTAACATTCTGTAAAGCGGTAAGATGAGGAAAAAGGTTAAAATGCTGAAAAACCATTCCGATTCTTTGCC
This sequence comes from Caldisericaceae bacterium, assembly GCA_026987225.1. Classification (GTDB taxonomy): domain Bacteria; phylum Caldisericota; class Caldisericia; order Caldisericales; family Caldisericaceae; genus S016-85. Next base: position 1,382 of record JALSNB010000137.1, on the reverse strand, counting down.
TTATTTTTGGCAGATCACTATTTTTATCAACTTTCTGCCCTTCTATATAAACTTCTCCGCTGGTAGGAAATTCAATGAAATTCAAACAGCGTATAAAAGTGCTCTTACCAGCGCCGGAAGGACCAATTATAACAACCCGCTCTCCTTTTTCTATGTGAAAATTTACATTTTCAAAAACCAGCAAATTACCGAATTTTTTTGTAAGATTAACCGTTTTAAGCACCTTTGCTAAACCTCCCTTCGAGTTTTTCAGCATAACGGGTTAGAGGAATTGTAAAGATAAGATACAAGACACCGGCAATAAGCAGAGGAGTAAAAAAGTTTGCCGTTGCCGAACCGATTTGTTTTGCTTTATAAACAAGCTCGGATAACCCTATAACCATTACAAGAGAGGTATCTTTCATCAATGCAACAATTTCGTTCGTTGTGGGAGGTATAACTCTTCTTATTGTTTGAGGTAAAATAATATATCGCATTGCTTGAGAATAGTTCATGCCCACGGACAGTGCTGCTTCCATTTGTCCTTTCGATATTGATTGTATTCCTGCCCTGAATATTTCTGCAACATAAGCAGCAGAATTTATAGAAAGAGCAATAATTGCAGCAGGAAAAGCAGCGCCTATCGGTGTACCGTAATAGATTATCATAATCTGAAGCAAAAGTGGAGTTCCTCTTACGGCATCAATATATACGGCAGCAAATCCTCTCAAGATTTTATTCTGCGAAATTTTCATCAATGCGAGAAACAGTCCAAAAATAATTCCCAAAAGAGAAGCTATTCCCGTAAGAGATAAAGTAAGGGGGAGCCCCTCTAAAAGAAACGGGATGCTCCCAAATATAGCAGATAAATTGTATCCAATGTGCATATCCTAACCCTCCGGCTTTTTGCCAAACCATTTTTCATAGATCTGGTCATATTCGCCGTCGGATTTTATCTCTTTTAATATTTTGTTTATTGCATTTTCCAAATCTTTCTCGTCACTTTTACGGAAAGCAATTCCATAGTGCTCAATAGTAAATAATTTCCCAACCAATTTCACATCGGGATGTCCTTTCGCATAAAAAGCAGAAACAGGAAAATCATTTACTACTGCATCTATACGTCCTTTTTCAAGATCCGCAAATGCATACTGAATATCGGGATATTCTTTAATCTTAACACCTGGAATTTTCTTGGCAGCCTCTTCTCCTGTAGTTCCTGTTTGAACACCCACCGTTTTACCGGAAAGATCATTAGGTCCTTTAATTGTGTTATTATCTTTTCTCACGGCAATAATCTGCCCAGAATCATAATAAGGAATGGAGAAATCGATCTTTTTCTTCCTTGCATCAGTAATAGTCATTGCAGAAATTATTACATCGAACTTACCGCTGTTAAGTGC
>JALSNB010000136.1 GCA_026987225.1 Caldisericaceae bacterium | reverse complement strand
AATTCGGTTTTCTCTTCTGCAGGTGCCGCACCGCCTGCCGCACCAACCGCTGCAACCGGTACCGCAGCCGTTACTCCGAATTTGTCCTCAAGTGCTTTTACAAGGTCTGCAAGTTCAAGCACTGTCATTTTTTCGATTGCTTCGATTAATTCTTCTTTAGTCATTTTTAAATCCTCCTTAACGATTTATTTTTAGGCAGCCTTTTCGGCTTCCTCTTTTTTATTTTTAACTTGATCCAATACCACAACAAAGTCCTTAATCGGTTTTTCAAGTACGGTAACAAGCCTCTGAATCGGTGAATTCAACAGATACACAAGTTTGCTAAGCAACTCTTCCTTTGAAGGAAGCTCGGCAATACGAGCAATATCCTTGGCAGACGTCCACTGCCCGTCCACCAACCCAAGCTTTACCTTGAAAACCGGTTTTTCTTCTTCGTCTTTAAAATCAACAAATTTCTTTGCAAGAACCACAGGGTCGTTTTCATGAATTGCAACTGCTACGGGCCCTTCAAAATATTTGTCGTCAACTTCAAAACCCGCATTCTTAAAGGCAATCCTCAAAAGATTTCCCTTTACCACTCTGTAGAATATGCCTTCTCTCTTAATTTCTTTTCTGAAATTTGCGGCATCCGTAGCTTTTATGCCGGAAAAATCCACAAGCAAAAGGTTTTTTTGCCCTTTTAACTTTTCCGACATTTCTTTAATAACTTCCGCTTTTTTCTCTTTTCTCATCGGTCATCCTCCTTAAACTAAACTACCCCGGCCTATCACCAGCCGGGGTATAGAATAATATCCAGATTAACTCAATATATTCCAAACAACCTCGGCTGGCAACATTAAGGGTTATTTAACCCGCCAACTGTCTTAGGTTTTAGTTTTCAAATTTATTTTTTCAACAAATCCTGAACATTTAATCGCACCGCAGGCGACATTGTTAAAGAAAGAAACACTTTCTTAACGAACTGTCCCTTAACGGATGCAGGCCTTGCCTTTAAAATTGCTTCGTTCAAGGCAAGAATGTTTTCTTTTAACTTATCTTTACCAAAAGAAATTTTGCCGACAATTGTATGTATAACACCGGTTTTGTCAACTCTGTATTCTATTTTTCCGGCCTTAAAATCTTTAACGGCTTTTGCAATATCCATAGTTACCGTTCCGGCTTTAGGGTTCGGCATAAGTTTCCTTGGTCCGAGAATACGTGCTACTTTACCCACGTGCCTCATCATATCCGGAGTTGCTATTGCAACATCAAAATCAAGAAAACCTTCTTTTGCAATCTTATCCACAAGATCTTCAGCGCCCACATAGTCAGCTCCGGCATCTTTTGCTTCCTGTGCCTTTTCACCTTTTGCAAAAACAAGCACCTTAACTTCCTTACCCGTCCCGTGAGGCAGAGTAATAACTCCCCTTATATTCTGGTCCGCAAACTTAGGATTTACGTTGAGAACATACGTTGCCTCAACGGATTCGTCAAACTTCGCACTCTTTAACTGTGGCAAAAGCTCGATCGCCTCGTCAAGAGCGTACTGCTTTGTTTTGTCAATCTTCTTCAGTAATTCTCTGTATCTTTTTCCTCTTTTCACTTTAACCTCCTTGTGGTAATTGACTTTGCGTCTCCCACAAATAAATTAGTCTTCTATTACATTCACGCCCATATTACGGGCAGTGCCTTCAATAATTCTTGAAGCCGCGTCAAGGTCCTCGGTATTGAGGTCTTTCAGCTTCATTTTGGCAATTTCCTTGAGCTGCGAACGCTTGATTGTCCCTACTTTCTTCTTGTTCGGTTCAGGCGAACCGGAATCAATCTTAAGCGCCCTTTTAATCAAGGAAGATGCCGGCGGAGTTTTTGTGATAAAATCAAAACTCCTGTCCTTGTAAACTTTGATTACCACCGGGATAATAAGCCCTGCTTGCTTGGCAGTCCTTGCGTTGAATCTCTTACAGAAATCCATTATATTAACGCCTTTCTGTCCAAGCGCAGGCCCGACCGGCGGTGCAGGTGTCGCTTTACCTGCTTCAATCTGCAGTTTTACAATTCCAATAACTTCCTTTTTCTTCTTTTTAGCCATATTACACCTCTTAAATCTTCTGTATAAATTCGCTCTTGATTTCTACGGGCATTTCCCTGCCGAACATTTCAAGCAAAACCTTGGAAATACCTTTATTCACATCAATTTCCTGAACGGTACCCTCCATGTCCTTAAACGGCCCTGCCAGGATTTTTACCCTATCGCCAACATCAAAATTCGTTTTTTCCTTCGCCTGATCCTCGCTTATCCTGTTTTCCAACAAATTTTTCGCTTCTTCATCTGACAGAGGAGTAGGCTTTCCACCGCTTCCTACAAACCCCAAAACTCCGGGTGTATTTCTTACAACAAACCACGTCTGGTCATCCAAAATCATTTTTACCACAATGTATCCCGGAAACACACGCACGGGTTTAATTTTTCTTTTTCCACGTTCCACAACACTGTAATAATCCACAGGAACCACAACTTCGAAAATTCTATCTTCCAACCCGTAACCTTTTATGCGTTCTTCAAGGTTTAATTTTGCTTTTTGTTCGGATCCGGAATACGTATGTACCAAATACCAGCGTGCCTGTTTGCTTTCTTCAACCATCTATTTAGCAATTGCCTCTAAACCTTTTGCAAACAGCATATCCCATAATCCGATATATACGGCCCAAAATATAACAAATGCAAGAACAATTGCCGTATAGTTCCACAGTTCTTTAGGTGAAGGCCATATAACACGTTTTGTAAGTTCAATCCATACGCCTCTCAGAAAGTCCTTAAAACTTTCTTTTTTGGGACGCACCGTTTGCACTTGCTTATTTGCACTTACCTTTACTTTTTTAACTCTTCTTTTTTCGCTCGTTTTTTTACTCATAATTAGTGGCAGGTCCGGAGGGATTTGAACCCCCAACCCTCGGTTTTGGAGACCGATGCTCTACCAATTGAGCCACGGACCTACGGCTTAACCTCCTTATGAATGGTATGCTTCTTACAATATTTGCAATATTTCTTTACCTGCATTTTTTCTCTGTTATTTTTCTTATTTTTTGTGGTGGCGTAATTTCTTCTGCCACACTCGGTGCATTCCAAGAGGATTATATCTCTCATTTTATTCAATCACCTCAGTGATAACTCCGGCACCTACTGTTCTTCCGCCTTCACGGATAGCAAATCTCTGGGTTTCTTCCAATGCAACGGGGTAGATAAGTTCGACTTCCATGTCAACGTTGTCG
>JALSNB010000135.1 GCA_026987225.1 Caldisericaceae bacterium | reverse complement strand
TTACGTCAAGGGAAAATCTTAACGCTGTTTTGTACAGAGCGGATTATTCGCTTGAAAAAGTACAGAACCTCAATCCTACGGACTACCCTTTATTCGGGCATGTTATTTCCGTTTCCGATTTAACGAGCGGCAATTTTGCAAAATCGGGTATTAAACAGAATGTTGAACTTCCCAAAATTTTAGGCACGCCCGTATTTGCAAAAACCGTAAAGGGTGCCATATCCGTTGTTTACTTTAAAGAAAAAATATCACCCGATACGCCGTTCAAGGAACTTATCGAAAAAGGTGCTATCGTTATTTCCGAATCTGAGATTCTTTACTCATCGGACAAAGAGGCGGAGGAAGGGTTTAAGGCCGCATGTGCTACCATCAAAAAAGACATGCCGGACGGTTTTCTTCGTGAAGTTAAGATAAACGGACATCCCGGAGTTTACGGAGGAAATATAGAGCACGTAGTCGCATGGTACTCGAATCATGTTTTATTCCAGATTACGGCAAATACCAAAACGCCTTTTTCCGCTCTCATTAAAATTGCGGAAAGTATGAAACCCGTTCATTGAGAATGTTATTCGGAGGGAAAGGTGTATGCCTTTCCCTCCTTATATCCCTATATTCAACTTGTGAATAAGAATTCATTTTAATATTAGATAATGATTAATCATATAAAAAGAGTCTCCGAAATTCAAGCATTTTACAGTGAAAAATTGCAATTTTTTATCGGTGCCTGGCACGAGTTGTACGTTTTCGCTGCAACTTTATAGTTGCAAATTTTTAAGAATAGTTATTTTTCTGCAATTTCCCTCAAAAGATATGAGAACAAGTAATTTGAATGAAAAAGATAAAAAGCCGAAAAAATGAGAAAAGAGATCGAAAATGAGCTATAGAGAAGAGAACATTAAAAGATAAAGAAAAAATATTAACGAATATGGAACAACGACAAAAATACTAAAAATACTGAAAAGAAAGGATGTATATATATGATTATCATTAAAAACCTGTAAAATCGTCTGTTATTAGCAATGGTCCAATGCATAAGGACAGTTGTTGTGGCATCCTGAACTTTTTAATATATCTTTCGGAAATATATCTAATACCATAGGCAATACGTCAATAACAGTATATAAATGTGGAAGCATATTTGACAATAAAATAAGAAAAGAATCGTACTTGTTTCCTGAACTGTACAAAGATTGCTTTAAAAAACAATGTCCTTTTATATCATTTTGTCATACCGGATGCAGATTTGATTCTTTTGTAGAATATGGTACTATTGAGACGATAAAATGTAACTATGAAATTATAAAAAAATTAATTCGGAGGCCCTGAAGGAAATTTATTATGCTCGAAAAGAAAACAGTTAAAGGAAGTATTGTCGGAGATCTTTTTGATTCGATGGCATTCTTTAAGCCTTACTATCTGCGGAACAGAGCGGACATCGTTCCGTACCTTATCTTTACGGTTTTTCATAAGGGTGCTGCCGTTATTACGCCGATTCTTTTGAAGCTCCTCATGGATACGGTTACGAGGCATACCGATTTTCGTAAATTTACGTATTACTCACTGCTGAACGTTGCGGCATTTGCCCTTTTCCTGCTTTTCCTCACGCTGAGGTATTATTACAAGGAGAAAGTCGAGGCGAAAATCACTTCACAACTGAAAGCGGATTTGCTTGCCAAAATTCTCGGAGCGGATTACAGGGAAATTCAAAGCAGGGAAGTGGGTTATTTTATAAAAAGAATATCATCGGATGCGGACAATGTATCCGATCTTATAGTGTATGATCCGGCTTTGTTCTTCATAAACCTTGTTTACGTCGCATTCGTTCTGCTGATAATGGTTAAACTCAGCTTTGTTCTGTTTGTCCTTTTGCTTCTTCTCGTCCCGCCGTTCGTCTATTTTTCGAACAGGCTTGTCCCTCGAATCAAAGCCGTAAAATCCGACATTTTCGGGAAAGAGGAAAAAATAAGCAGTTTCGCAGAGGAAGCGGTATCCGGAAATTACCACATAAAGATAAACAATCTTTCGCATTTTTTCGTTAAAAGGTACGCCGATTTCATTAAACAGTACCTGCTTGCAAAATTGAAATATGCAAAAGCCGATATTCTTTACGATGTTTTTCTGTTTACAGGGACTATGAATTTGTCAAACCTTATTATTTACATCATAGGCGGATACTTTGTTTTTATGAAAATGCTTACCATAGGCAGCCTTTTTGCGTTCAGTTTGTATTTTTCACAGGCATGGGGGCCTCTCGAATTTTATATGGATTTCCCTAAAAAGCTCAGAGTCGAAATTCTTTCGCTGAAAAGAATAAAGGAAATGCTCGACCTTGCGGATCAAAGAACCGGTGAAAAGAAAATCGAAGGGAATATCAAGTATATCGAGTTTAAAAACGTTTCTTATTCCGCAAACGGCAAAGAGATACTGAAAAATGTTAACTTAAAAATTAAAAAGGGAGAAAAAGTAGGGATAATCGGTGCGAACGGCAGCGGTAAAACAACCCTTGCAAATCTTCTCGTTAGGCTCATCGAACCGACTGAGGGGAACATTTTGATAAACGGAACGGATTACAGGGAAACGGACATAAATTCGCTTCTTGAAAAAATCATTCTCATTCCGGAGGAGCCGTATATTTTCGGTATTTCCGTTAAGGAGAACATAGAACCCGAAAAGGCGGATATAAAAAACAGAGGCTTGCTTTACAAAACCGGGATTTTGGAAATTATGGAGAAGAGCGGAGCTTTGCAGGGCGACGGCAAAAATAACCTTTCCGGCGGCGAAAAGAAAATCATCCAGTTTATGCGAGGAATAGAGCGCAACGGCGAGGTGTACGTGCTTGACGAACCGCTTGCGTTTGTTGACAAAACATTCAGAGCGGCGGTGAAGGAGTTTATTCGAAGCGAGTTTTCCGATAAAACGCTTGTCGTAATAACACATACGAATGAATTTGATACGATTTTCGACAGGGTTTACCGCATAGACAAACACTCAAACTGAAATTTTTCAGTTGGTAACTGATTTTACGCAAAAATGTCCTATTCGTACCTGGTACCAATAGGACAAAATCGGGTGAGGAGGCATTCGAATGGCCCTCCGAGAGCGGAGGGCCATTGATTAATTTACCGGTTTATTTCGGGTAAACAATCGTTATGCTTCTTGTTTCGCCGTCCCAGTTGACGCTGGCACCGAACGCCTCCGCAATGAAGCGGAGCGGTACCATTGTGTGGCCGTTCACGATTTTCGGCGGGGCATC
>JALSNB010000134.1 GCA_026987225.1 Caldisericaceae bacterium | reverse complement strand
CCCGCGGAAAGCCAATCAAGCATTACCTCGATGCGGTTTCTTTTTATCATCTCCGTGTGTTCGTATTTTGTCGTGAGTGCGTGAAGGTCCGCTATAAAAAAGAACGAATCGTATTTATCCTGAAGTTTTACGTAATTTGCAAGCGCACCGTAAAGATGCCCTATGTGAAGTTTGCCCGTAGGCCTCATTCCGCTTAAAACTCTGTCCACTTTTGCCTCCTATAAAAATAGTTTTAAAATCGGTGTGACGATTGCATTCAATATCGAATAGAAATGGAAAACAGGCACGACAAGCAGTATGACAAGCAAAATCACGCCGTAATTGTTCAAAGCGTCGTCAAGCAGCCATCTCTGCGGCCTTTTTGTTATTGCGTAAAGGATTTTCGAGCCGTCAAGCGGCGGAATCGGAATCAGGTTGAAAACACCGAGATATACGCTGTAGAGAATGATGTATTGGAAAAGTATCACGAAGTAGTTGAAGTTGTTCAGCATAAAAGGTGAGCGTGCCATGATTTTGTATATCGGGGCGAGTGCGGCGGCAGTGAGGAAATTCATCAGCGGGCCCGCAAGAGAGACGATTACCATGCCGGAGCGCAGATTTCGCAGTGCAAAGAAGTTTACGGGCACGGGCTTTCCCCACCCGAACCTGAAAAATATCAGTGCGAGGAAACCGTATATATCGATATGGTGAAGCGGGTTCAGGCTGAGCCTTCCCATCTCCTTTGCCGTTTTGTCTCCCAACTTGTATGCGGCATACGCATGCCCGAACTCATGCAGCGTCAGCACGATAAGCACCGCAGGCAATACAAAAAGCAAAAGTTGTATCCAATAACTTGCGCTAAAATTAAACATTCATCGGCTCCTTTCAACACACAAAATTTCTTTTATTATAACAGATAACGCATTTCAGTAAACATTAAGGCACGTGCGGAAAGCGTTTTTGCAAAAATACAAAAATATGGTATATTAAAGCGTGGGGAAAATCCGATTTATATCGAACAAATCACATTGGAGGTGGTTATATGAATAATAACGCAATAATTTTCAGCGAAGGGGTATTCGGCAAACTTGACGGAAAAACTGCACACGGTTTGGTGCGGTTTTCTCAAAAATACAGAATTGTCGGAGTGATAGACAGCACAAAAAAGGGCATGGATGCAGGTGAGCTGCTTGACGGAAAGCCCAACGGCATAAAGATATACGGCAGTTTGGAAGAAGCGGTGAGTGAAATCAAAGAGCCGATAAGTTATTTTATCTACGGCATCGCTCCGAATACGCCGTTTCTTCCCAGGGAACACAGAAAAATCATCATGGATGCGATTCACCACAGAATGAACATCGTCATAGGGCTCATGAACTTTCTTTCTCAGGATGCGCGAATAAGGGAAGAAGCGAAGAAATACGGCGTTCAAATTATTGACGTGAGGAAACCGCCCACGATGCGGAAACTCCACATATTTAAAAACGACATAAAAAAGGTTGACGTGCCGGTTATCGCCGTTCTCGGAACGGACACTGCAATAGGAAAGCGCACCACGGCAACGATACTGAACATGGCCCTCAGGGAAAGAGGGATAAAATCGGAATTCGTTGCAACCGGGCAAACAGGCCTGATGCAGGGGGCAAAATACGGTGTTGCACTTGATGCGATACCTGCCGATTTTCTCGTAGGTGAGGTGGAACATGCCGTTGTATCCGCATTCGAAACGGACAGGCCCGACATCATCATAGTGGAAGGACAGAGCGCTCTGCTGCATCCCGCATTCATAAGTTCGTATGCGATAATGAAAGGCGCGCGGCCTGACGGCGTGTTTTTGGTGCATGCCCCTAAAAGGTTCAATTACTGTGACTATCCGGAAATTCCCATATTGGACATTCAGCACGAAATAAACCTCATCGAGACGATTGCAAATTCGATTACTTTCGGGAGGTATAAAAAACCGTTCACTCCGAAAAGGCGCGTGTTGGGCATTGCCGTAAACCATGAGAATATGAAGAAAGAAGAGGTAAAAGAAAAGATAGAAGAATACGAAAATAGGTTCGGCGTTCCCGCAACGGATCCTCTGCTTTTCGGTGTGGACAAGTTTGTTGATAAATTGAGCGAACTGTTTTTTGAAGGAGTGCATTCGGAATATACTTTAAGAGAAAACTAAAAATAGGGGGTATTGAAATGAAAAGAATTTTCGCACTGCTTATTGTGCTGATTCTTTTGTTCTCTTTGTTTTCTTTTAACGGTGCGGCGTATGCAAACAGCGTGCATAGAGTAGGCAAAGCGTATCTCGGAAAAGGCGGAGCCGGTGAAACGCTTCGAATTGCAAACGGCAGAATGTATGTTTTCGGTAGCAAATCAGTCGATCTGGGAGTTGGAAAAGACAAAGTGAATGCCGTATGGGTATTCTCACTTAAAGATCCTGCAAAACCTAAGTTACTCGGAGAATGGGCCGATGCGAATATTGACAACATACACGGAGATGCGGACGTGGAATCGCCGCTCATCATATACAAAAATTTTGTTATACCCACGCACGGTGCCTCTCTGCGTATTATCGATTTCAGCGATCCGTCCCGTCCCGAATGCAAAACGTTGATGCAAGGAGGAGGCCCGATTGCGGCAGCAATTTACAAGCACTATCTTATTGCGATTAACGTAATGAATGAGATTTATTATTTTGACATGGACAAAAACTTCGAGCAACACAAGGCGGATTTTGATATCGAAAGCATGGCAAACAGCGGCATTGATTTTTATCCTATTTATATGTTTGCTTACGAGAGCAAACTCTATGCGTTGGGCAGCGGTGCCGTGATTTTGAGCCTTACCAATTTTCCTAAGATAACGTTTGTGAAAGAACTGAAAGATTTGAACGGTGACGAAATTGATATAGACACGGCTCGGCGTTTCGGAAAATACGTTGTTTGCGGAAAAGCGGGCAGAGGGTATGAGCTTTTTGATATGGAAAACGACAAATTTTATTATACGAAGGCGGCGAATATCGATGATATCGAACTTGAAAAGTTTGCCAAAGAGGGCAGAATGATTTATGCGATAGGCCATATAAGGAAAGAGCTTGTTGCAATGGATGCAATAGATATCGTTCACCCCAAAACGCTCTGGTCCTACACTCTCGATAAAAAGGCATCGGATCTTGGTGTTTACATGGGATATATTTACCTCGTAAACGGCGATACAATAGATATTTTGAATGTTGCGCCCTTTAAGGACGTGCCGACTGATTACTGGGCAATCGGAGCGATAAAATACATGGTGAGCAAAAACATTATTTCGGGCTATCCGGACGGCACGTTTAAACCGGACAAAATCGTAACGCGTGCGGAGTATGCAAAGATGCTTGCGCTTTCCTTGAACCTTGATATTTCGAAAGGAAGGGATATTTATGCTGACGTTCCCAAAACGCACTGGGCTTACAAATACATAACGGCCGTAACGGACGCAGGCCTGATGAAAGGCTACGGAAAAGGAAAGTTCGGGCCGAACGATACGGTAAAGAAGGAAGAAATCATCACAACGATCGTGAGGCTTAAAAAGTGGAATTTGATTAGTCCGAAGAGCGGCACCTTCCCCGACGTTCCGCACAAATACTGGGCGTATCCTTACATAGAGACTGCGGTTTCACACGGGTTGATAAAAAAGGTTGACAGAGGCCTTACTGACGGAAATTTCCATATAAAAGCGGGCGCAACGAGGGCGCAAACAGCAGAGCTTCTCTATAGGGCGATTAAAAAGTAAAACCGGGCGGTGCAAGCCGCCTTTTTTATTTCAGACTAATTTGCTGGTATTCGGATAATTTGTTATAATATTTAAACTACGGATAAGGAGCCGGAATTATTTTGGAGAAAGATTTGTTAATTGTTTTTAGTTATATCGTCTGGCTTACGCCTGCGATTTTTTGTGCCGTTATACTTTACAGGTATTTTGTAGAGAGCAGAGAAGTAAGGAACATATATAAACTCTTTTCGTCGATAGGAGCGATATCCGTTGCCGTAACTTTCAAACAGGTGTTACTGTTTAAAACGAATCTTAACCTTACACTGAGCTTTATTATAGGAAACGGAATGATTCTCACCGCTTTCGTCGTTCTTACGTGGTTTATTCTGAAATCGTTCGAAAAAATTCCAAAACCTCCGAAAAGAGTGCATATATACCTCGTTATCTTGTTTGCGTTCGTTTTCTACGCACTTTTTAAAAGAGAATTCCTTGTTTCCGTTGACTTGCTTGTATACACGTTACTCATTATTTTTGTAATGGTTGACGCACATGCTACTTACAGTGTCATAAAGGACAAGAAAAATTCCGTAAAAGTTGCGCTTTTCATATTCAGTTTCACACTTATTCTCGATTTTATACTGAAAAGTATTGTCGAAATAAACGGTTTTCATGCGTTCAATACCGTAAGACTCATAAGTTTTTCCGTTCGTGGAATCAGCTCACTTGTTCTGATATTTACCGCTGCCAAACAAGAGGTATTGCTTCCTCCGAAAACGGAGAAGATTAGAAAAGTGAGATTTATCTTCCGTGAATTTATCCGAAAATTCATCATTGCGGTTATTCTTTTTTCGCTTGTTGTGAATGTCTTGATGGTTGTTGCTTTTCAAAGTGTTGTGAAGTCAAGCAACACACAGTTTTCGCTTTACAGGGCTTCGGCCGCCGCAGATGCGCTTTCCACAGGAAGAAATCTCAGGTATCTTATTTTAAGATATGAAAACGATCTGTCGAATCTTGCATATGACAGGGATGTTGTTTTAATAACCAAAGAGGGCAAGAACAAACTTATTTCTTATTTTAATTCTCATAAACTACAAATCGACTCGATAATAAGAACTGACAAGCACGGAAAGGTTGTATTTGCGTATCCCGTTGAAAAACTTACGGGTACGGATCTAAGAAACAAGCCTTATTTGAAAGAACTTCTGATTCTCCATAGAGTTACCCTGTCCCCTCCGTTTGTTTTATTCAAGGAATCTCCGGTTATCGCTCTTTATATCCCGGTGTATAACGGAAATGAGTTTTGCGGAAGTATTGCCGTTTTGTTCGATATTTATAATTTGCGGAAAGAGATTGTTGCAACGCGTTTCAAAGGAGAAAAAATCATTGTTGCCGATTGCAAAAATATGATTATCTGTGCGCCTGACGAAAAAATGATTTTTAAAGACGTAACGAAAATTTTTCCTTTTGAGAGTAATGATCGTTTTGTAAAATGCGCTTTTGGCGAAGGAATTGTCATACATACAGACGAAGATGTTTTTTGGAATAAAACCTATAAAATTTTTGTGTTTGTTCCCAAAAGAATTGTTTTGAGCGGGTCTTTGTTTAAAATATTAGAATTGTTACTGTTGTTTTTTAGTTTTATTATGATTTTTATATATGCGCTAAGAAACCTTTCATCCGTATTTATAGGAGAGATTGAGAATTTGAGGGAATTTGCCGAAGAGAAATATAATGAAGCGGAATCCCTTTACAAAAAACTTTCCAGACTTGTGGAACTTTTTTCCAATATCGATGTAAACGAAGGTATTAAGAGCATATCTTTCAAAATGCTGGATAGTATGCTTGCCGTCGTGCCGAGCGGAGAGGCTGGAAGCGTAATCGTAAAAGAAGGGGACAGGTATGTTTTTACCGCACAGGTAGGGTACGGAAAATCTTTGGAAGACGCTTTTTTCACCGAGGAGGAAATAATACCGGCAAAAACGGATAAACCGTTTTTAATAAAAAACATATTTAATAATTGTGTGGAAAGTGAACGGAAAGGTAAATATAGAAATAATATTAGAAAACTTCTTAAGGATGTCGGTACCGAAGAAATAAAATCTACGATCGGTGCGCCGATTATAGTGGACGGTGAATATTACGGCGGCATTTTTATCGATAATTTTGAAAACGAAGATGCTTTTACCGAGGAAGACCTGAAAATTGCGGGTGCCATATCGAAACTTGCTTCTGTTTTGTTTAAAGTGAAGAAGCTTATCTCTTCGCTTTCCGAAACGGAAGAAAAATTAGATGCCGTAATAGATGAGTTTTCAAAAGTCGATCTTTCAATGGAAGAAAAAGACTTCTTCGAGCACATACTTTCCATTGCTCAACGCCTCGTTCCGGCCGATGCAGGCTCCGTTACCCTGAGAAAGGGCGATTACTATGAATATATGGCAATATTCGGATTTGACGAAAAACTGAAAGAGGTAAAGCTTAAGGTTTCCGAAGCGTATGAACACAATACAAAAAAAGCTGTTGTTGTAAAGAATATTGCGGATTACAACGAGGGACACCTCTCGGAAAAAGAAAAGGCGATTATTATGGAAGCAGGCGGCAAGAATGTGAAACAAACGCTTGTTGTTCCTATTGTGGTAAATAACGAGTATGTCGGTGGTATATTCCTTGACAGTTTTAAGGAGGGTGATGTCTTTACCGAAAGAGATTTGAAAATTGCGACTGCTCTGTCAAAACTTTCCTCTGTTTTTGTTGCAATGAAAATTGCTTATGAAAATGTTGAAAGAACAGGTGAATTCAACAAAGCATCTCTCAGTTTCTTCCACGGACTCAGCACTAATTCCACGAAAAACGATATATTGAAAATTGCATTCGAAATATTGAATCCGGTTTTTAAAAATTGTGTGCAGGAAGTCGCAATCGGAGAACCAAACAGAGATAAAATGGTTATTGATAAATTTGACGGAAGGAAATTTACCTTGGAATTCACTAATTATAATGTGAATGCGGAGTTGATTGAAAACGAGAGAGCCGTATTTTATTTCGGAAATAGCAAAATCTACGGGAAAAAAAGTTTTGCACAGGTAATTATATTTTCTAAGAACAAATTTGCGTCCGTTTTCAGGGTGCGCTTTAACAAACCTCTCGAATTTTCCAAAGAAGAAAAGGAGTTTTTGGAACGGTTCGGCAGGGAAACGGTAAATTCATACCAAACTATTTTGTTCTATTCGAATCTTAAGAAATCTTTGATAAATTATATATTCTCAATCGGTAATGCGGTGAATTCGTATGATCCTTATACGGAGTGGCATTCGACGCGTGTTGCGTTTTACTCGATGAAGATAGCCGAAGCATTGCGCCTTTCCCCGAAGGAGAAAAGCACTTTACTGTTTGCTGCCGTTTTGCACGATGTAGGAAAAATCGGCATTTCAAGAGAGATTTTGTTGAGGAAAGGCACGTTATCCTATGAAGAGACGGAAGTTATGAGAAAACATCCCGTTGTGGGCGAAAGAATAGTGGAGCCCATAAACAAGGAAGCTGCGAAAATCATAAGGCATCACCACGAAAAATGGAACGGAAAAGGTTATCCCGACGGATTGAAAGGTGAAGAAATCCCACTTCTTTCAAGAATCATAATGGTTGCAGACGTATTCGATGCCTTGACAACGGATAGGCCTTACAGAAAGGCATATACGGTTGAAAAAGCACTTGAAATTATGATAAACGAGAAAGGAAAAACATTCGATCCTCATATTCTCGATGTATTCTTATCCATGCCCAAAGAGATATTTGATATCAATGCGATAAACAAATTAACGATCGAAGAAATGGAGAAATACATCGTAGAAATTTAAATTTTCCTCGCAATTTACTTGCAAATTGCCTGTAAAGTATTAAACTTTTTATTGCATGAATAACGGAAAGGGGGCAAGGTTGCGTTGAATGCGGTTCTTGTGATGCTTAGTTATATTGTCTGGCTTGCACCTGCCGTATTTATATTCATCCTGTTTCAAAAGAGTGCGAGGGAGACAGGGAATATAGAAGGGTTTACCGCGCTTTCAACGGGCCTTGTATTTATTTCCGTCGCCGTCACTATAAAGCAGTCTCTTATACGTTTTGTCCCGGATAATTTAATGTTCGATTTAATATATGGAAATTTACTGATAGGTATATCTTACCTTGCCGTATTTATCAGTTTGAAACAGCGCTATGGGAAACTTTTAAAACCTCCGCGCAGGATGTTTGTTTACATCTCTTATTTTGCCGTTTTGATTGTTTTTGCGCTTTTTAGGGGTGAATCTGGAAAAGCCCTTGACTTTGCCGTGTATGCTTCAACGATTTCGCTCGTTATAATGAGTGTCGAGCTTTCTGCCGAACGTTTTGAAAAGGGGAGAATTGTTCCGATTGTTATTCAACTGTTCGCATTATCACTTATTTTTGATTTTACGCTGAAGTGCATAACGGAACTCTATTACATGCAAAATCTTAGAAATATAAAACTTCTCGGTTTTTCTGTACGTTTCGTGTTCTTGTTTCTCCTTATTTACATTGCAAAGAACGTGTATTTTGAAGGGAAAAAGGAAGAACTTGCCGAAATAAGGCATGCGACGGCGCAGTTTCTTAAAAAGGCGCTGTTTGTAATTATTGCGTTTTCCGTTGTTGCGGACAGCCTTATATTCGTTTCCGCATATGCAATGAATTATACGATTCGGAAGGATTATATTTCTCATGCCGACACTGCAAAATTGGATGCCGCAAGGACTATTTACAATATCAGAACGTTGTTTTCTAAAACGTATTCTGATCTTGAAAATTTGGCTGTAAATAGAGACGTTATAAACCTTACCGAAAAAGGCAAAGAAATGCTGAAGAATTACTATCTGAACGGTTCGGACAGGATAAGCTCGATAACGAGAATGGATAAAAACGGCGTTATTGCATATACGTATCCGTTTACGAAAAGCATAGGAAAGAGCGTTATCGATCAACCGCACATCAAAAAACTCTTTGAAACATATCTTCCGATCCTTTCCGACCCTATCCTTACCGTGCAAGGTTTCCCGGCGGTTATTATTGTTCTTCCCGTTTTTAAGGACGGAACGTTTGACGGAGCGTTAGCCGCACTTTTTGCACTGAGTAAGTTAGGAAAAGAAACGGTGTATAAAAACTATCCGTCCGAGAAAATAGTAATTTCAGATGCAAACGGAACAATTATTCTTGCGCCGGACGACACAATGCTCTTTAAAAATATCGCAACCGTTTTTCCCGAAAGAAACGGAGCGCGTTTTATACGATGCCGTTTCGGAGAAGGGTTGCTCATAACAAAAACGTTCAAATTGATGATGAGCAAAATATATACGGCTTATGCATTCATTCCGATTGAGGAAGTTCATACACATGTTTTGGGAAGGATTTTGGTTGAATTTCTCATAGGGCTTATGCTTATTCTGTTTTTCATTATCTCGATACGTATTTTCTATGCGTCATTTGAAACCGAAACAATCAGGATAGAGAAGATTGCGGAAAGGGAGTATAAAAAGAGTAAAATCGCTTCGCAAAAACTTGCCGAACTTGTAAATTTGTTTTCCGGTGTGAGCATTAAAGACTCGATAAACGAAATGAGCGACAAAATTTTAAACTCCGTGCTTAAGGTTATTCGGGGTGGCAATGCGGGAAGTATTCTCATAAAAAACGGTGACGAGTTTGTTTTTACAAGCGTTAACGGTTATCCTAAAGAGCTTGTCGGAAAGGCCCTTACAAAAGATGAAATTGTTCCGTCCGTAAGTAAAAAGCCATTTGTTATAAAGCATATTTTTGAGGAGATGAAGAAGGTTTCCGGCGGAAAATTCAAAGCGGAAACAAGAAGAATTTTGCAGAGTTCGAAATCCGAAGATATCAAAGCAACAATCGAGGCGCCGATCATTGTGGACGATGAATATTACGGAGGCATTTTTATCGATAGTTTCGAAAGCGAGAACGCATTTACCGAGGAGGACCTGAAAATTGCGGAATCCGTATCCAAACTTTCGTCGATTTTCATAAAGAGTAAGCTTCTGTTTAATTCTCTTGAGGAAACGGAAAATACGATTCTCTACATTATGGAGAATTTTGCGCGTCTTGATATAAATACAAAAGAGGGGCATTTTTACGAAGAAATTCTTTCAGTTGCAAAAAGACTTATCTCAAGTGCGGATGCAGGTTCTATTGTTATTAAGGAAGGTGGTTTTTTCAAATACAAAGCAATATTCGGATATGGTGATTCGCTGAAGTCTCTGTCATTTACTCCGGACAATTCGTATAAGACATACGGTATGAATGCAAAGGTTGTGCGTGACATTGCGGAGTATAATATGGAAAAGTTAAGTGAGGAACAGCTTGAAATTTTGTCCGAATCCGGTGCGTTTCGTATAAAGCAAACACTCGTTGCACCTATTATTGCGAACGGTGAATACTTCGGCGGCATATTTTTGGATAGTTTTAAAGAAGGAGATGTATTTACAGAAAGGGATTTGAAAATTGCAACCGCTCTGTCCCGCCTTTCATCCATATTTGCAAACGCCCGTATCGCACTTACCGAACTCAAAGAGGAGAGTAAGCGTAATGAAGCTTCCGTTTTGCTTTTCCACAAGGCTAATACCAAATCCGACAAGGAATACATTCTGAAATCCGCATATAACATACTCACAATGCTTTACGGAAAAGAACTTCAGGAAGTTGCGGTTTGGGAAGTTTCCAAAGGTAAGCCGAAACTTGTTAAGTATGACGGTAAGCAAATTTCCTTGCTTCCGATGAGCAGTAAGTCGCTTGATACGGTGTTTAACAAAAGGGCTTCCTCATTCATAGAAAAGGATGAAAAATTCCACCGCTATGCGCAGGCTTTGATATATACGCGTTCATCTTACGTGCCTGTTTTCAGAGTGCGATTTAACGGGGTGCACGGATTCGATCGTCAGGAAAAGGCATTTTTGGAACGTTTTGGCGGAGAAGTTGTCAGCATCTATCAAATGGCAGCGTATTATACGCTTGTCAGAAACCTTCTGGCAAATTATATCTTTTCTATAGGAAATGCTATAAGTGCTTACGATCCGTATACCGAAGGGCATTCGTTGCGTGTTGCTTATCTTTCAATGCTAATAGGAAGCAAAATGGGACTTGGCGAAAACGAACTTTCTTTGCTTGTTTTCTCTGCCGTTCTTCACGATGTGGGCAAACTTGGCATCTCTCAGCAGATTTTATTAAAGAAGGGCAAGCTAACGAAAGAGGAATTTGCCGTAATGAAGAGGCATCCGATAGAAGGTAAAAAAATTGTTGCACCTATAAACGAGGAGGCTGCAAAAATCATAAGGCATCACCACGAAAAATGGAACGGAAAAGGTTATCCAGACGGATTGAAAGGCGAAGAGATACCGCTTCTTTCAAGAATTATAACGGTTGCAGACGTATTCGACGCCTTGACAACTGACAGGCCTTACAGAAAAGCATACACAACGGGGAAAGCGCTCGAAATAATGATAAGCGAGAAAGGAGAAACATTCGACCCTCATGTTCTCGATGTATTTTTGTCTTTGTCAAGAGATATTATAATGAAAAAAGAACTTTGCAGAAAAGACATCGAAGAGATGCAAAATATAATAACAAACATGTATTAAGGAGGTGTTATTTTATGGAAGCTGAAAAACTCTTTGGTCAGTACAAGGACACTTTAAGCAAGGAGTTAGGAGAAGAACCGAAGGTTTATCTTGAAAACGGAAAGTTAAAGGTTTTTAAGGGCTCAAGAAGAGATTTTGTTCTTTTCGGGAGTGAATTTATCTATGAAATAGAAAAATTTGCCGTGCCGATGATGAGATACTCTGGCAAACAGTATGCTAAAGAAATTTTTGGATTCTATGAAAAAAAGATGAATAGTAAGGAAAAAGCCATAAAATTTTTTATAGCGACAATTTCGGTTCTGTCGGGCTGGGGCATTGCGGAAGAGCTTTCACGTGATGATAACGGTGCAAAGGTAAGGGTTTACAACTCTTTCGAATCGCAGGCATACGCTAAAAGAGGCGAAAAGAGTAATAAACCGGTATGCGTTTTCCTTCAGGGCGTTTTTCAAGGATTATATGAGAGCTTTTTCGAAAAAGATGTTTCCGTAAAGGAGACACTCTGCGCTGCAACCGGCGCACCTTACTGCGAATTCGAAATAAAAGTGAAATGATTTTGCTAAAAATCCATTTCTTTTTTTATGATACGGTGATATTATAATTATGGGTGATAATAGCATCTGAAACATATGTAGATGCGGAATAATATAAAAAAGAGGTGTTATTTTATGGAAGCTGAAAAACTCTTTGGTCAGTACAAGGACACTTTAAGCAAGGAGTTAGGAGAAGAACCGAAAGTGTATCTTGAAAACGGAAAGTTAAAGGTTTTTAAGGGCTCAGAGGGTAATTTTGTTCTTTTCGGAAGTGAATTTCTTTATGACTTGGAAGAATTTGCGGCGCCTATCGTAAGACTTTCCTCAAAAGAGTATTTTAAAGAAGCTTTCGAGTTTTATAGAAAAAAGACAGGGGATAAAGAAAAAGTTATGAAAATTCTGTTTTCTATTACTTCGACGCTTACCGGCTGGGGCATTGCGGAAGAGCTTTCACGTGACGATAACGGTGCAAAGGTAAGGGTTTACAACTCTTTCGAATCGCAGGCATACGTTAGAAGAGGCAAAAAGAGTAATAAACCGGTATGCGTTTTCCTTCAGGGTGTTTTTCAAGGATTATATGAGAGCTTTTTCGAAAAAGATGTTTCCGTAAAGGAGACACTCTGCGCTGCAACCGGCTCGCCTTACTGCGAATTCGAAATAAAAGTGAAATAACTTGAGAGGGGTTGAATTCCCCACTTGATTTATATTGTGCTATAATAAAAAAATGGCACAAATGATAAGCTCGCAAAGAAATTTTCTCAGGGA
>JALSNB010000133.1 GCA_026987225.1 Caldisericaceae bacterium | reverse complement strand
AACGCAACGGAATGCGCCGCACTTATCCTCCCGTTTTTGCAATACAAACTCTTTACGGAAAAGCATGTAAACATCAACGGAATGTTTGTTTACTCGGACGGTTTGAGTTATTTCGGAAACTGGTACAGACAGCTGCTTTCAGAAAGCATCGGCAAGAAACTTGATAGAAACGGGAATGTTGTAAACAGGGGCATTACGCCGATTGCCGTAAGAGGCACAACGGATCAGCATTCGATTCTTCAACTCTTTTTGGAGGGGCCGTTTGATAAGTTCCTCATACTGCTCGCACCGGAAAATTACAAAAACGATAGGAAGATAGAAGGAAGCATTACGGATTCGGAAAGCGCAAACTACCTGAAAGAGAAAAATTATTCGGAACTCATAAAATCGGAATTTCTTGCGACGCAGGCGGCACTGAAAAAGAACGGACGCCCGTTTGTCACGCTGCAGATTCCGCAGGTAAGGGAAGAGGAAGTCGGAAAGCTCATTTACCTGTTCGAATATTCCGTTATAGCGCTCGGAGAAATGCTGAACGTCAATCCGATAGACCAACCCGCAGTCGAGCTTGGCAAAAAATATACGTACGGCATAATGGGCAGAAAAGGTTTCGAAAAAGAAAAGGAAGAATTCGAAAAACTTTCGGAAAACGATGAGAAATTTATTATAACATACGACGCTTTGTAAGGAGAGAAAATGCGAAAAACAGATAAAATCATAATTTTTGTGCTTGTCGCCCTGATATTTTTAAGCGCAGGCTATTTTGTGGGGGTGAAATACCCGCCGTCACTGCTTCTTAACTCAATGCAACCTGCGAAGGTGTTCCCAAAGGCACTTCTCAGGGATCACTCGTTACTTACGAGAACCGCAGAAATCATAGAAGACAACTATTATAAACCGGTAAGCGAAAACGATCTGATAAAAGGCATGGTGAACTCCCTAAACGACCCGTATTCCGTTTTCTTTACCCCTTCACAGGCAAAAGATTTTGAAGAAGAAGTTACAGGAAAATACGCAGGAATCGGAGTTGTTATCTCTCAGGACAAAAAGAGGGAACTCCCGGTAATTGTTTCCGTTTTTCCGAACACACCCGCAGACAAAGCGGGATTAAAGCCCGGCGATTATATGCTTTCTGCGGACGGAACATCCTTCAAAGGGCTTTCACTTGACGAAATTGCATCGAAAGTAAAAGGCAAAATAGGCACAACCGTTAAATTAACGATAGAAAGAAACGGAAAGACATTTACGGTAAACGTAACAAGGCAGGAAGTCCACATTCCTCTTGT
>JALSNB010000132.1 GCA_026987225.1 Caldisericaceae bacterium | reverse complement strand
GCGGAAGATTTGCAACTCAAAAAGGCACTCGAAGTGCTTAAAGGAGAAATCGGAAACAAATGATTATCGTAATCTCCGGGCCGTCCGGCGTTGGCAAAGGCACCGTAGTGAGCAAGCTACTCAAATTGGATAAAAAGCTTGTCCGCTCGATAACGTGCACAACGAGAAAGCCGAGAAAAGGTGAAAAGGACGGCAGGGATTACTATTTTTTGACAACCGAAGAGTTCTTTAAAAGGGTTAAAGAAAAACGCCTTGCGGAATTTGCATTTGTGCACGGAAATTACTACGGCACCCCTAAAGAAAACCTCGAAAAGGCACAAACGGACGAGGAAGACGTGATACTGCAAATCGACGTGCAAGGTGCAAAAAAGATTAAAAACAGCTATCCTGACGCACTTCTCATATTCCTTCTTCCCCCGAGCATGGAAGTGCTTGAAAAAAGGCTTGCAAAACGGGGAACCGAAACGGAAGAAGAAAAGGAAAACAGGCTTAAACGCGCAGAGGAAGAAATAGAAGAAAGGGTTTTCTACGACTATATCGTTGTTAATGACGACCTTGACGCAACTGTAAACGAGATTTACGAGATAATAAAAGAGGAGCGCAAAAAACGCTCCTCCGGTTAGTTTATCTTTTTTCAGCTATCGCCTTAAGCTTTTCGATGTTCTCCTTCAGCCTTTTCCTCAGAGGTTCACCGTCATTTGTCGTAACGTCGTCTTCGTTTTCAAACACAACGTATGGCACCTTAATCCCTTTTACTGTGATAAATTCGGGATCGCTACCTTTGAACTCGTCCCAATCGATTTCTTTGTAAAGTTTCGTGAGTTTTTCATCGCTCAACGAATGGTGGAGAATGCTATCCGGCCTGTTCGGATCGAAACGTCTGCGGTTTTTCCTTAAAGATTCCTCAAACGAGACATTGATGTAAAGAATCGCACCGCGCTTTAAAAGCTCCTCGGAAACATGCTGGAACGCTTCTTTGTATCCTCCGTGTTCTTTTCCGCGTGAAAATTCGACAAGCGCCGTATAGTCCGCAAGATAGTTGGGTATGTCCCTCTTATGCTTTTCAAATTCAAGTGATATGCGTTCTATAAGCAAATCCCAGAGATATTGATACTTGAAATAGCCGTCTTCCGTTGTATGCAAACGAGGTTTGTGGAGCACATTGGCAAGGATATGGTCCTCTTCGTACCATGTCCAGAGCATCGGGAAATCGTCAATTTCATCAATCTTTCCCATATAAAATTCTTTTTTCCGCTCCTCATCGCCGAGTTTCAAAAGAAAATCTATGATTTCCGATTTGCCTGCAGCGGGCCTGCCAAGCAGAAAAATCACGTCAAATTTATCCATTTTCAATTTACCTCCTATCCGTTTTTTAAAAGTATAGCACAAAGCTATTTTTATTTAATCACTTTTTTCGTATAATTTCCCAATGAGTAAAGAGACAAAATCAATCATAATTGTAAGCATAGGAACGGCAATATGGGGCGGAACATTTCCGCTCGTTAAGTTCTTGCTGAACTACGTAAGCGCCGACATGATAGTTGCGTACCGTTTCTTATTCTCCGCCATTTTTGCACTTCCGCTCTTTATTATCGGCCTAAAGAAAAATAAAAAATCTCTGCTAAAACTCCTGCTTCTCAGCATCATACTCTACGCTGCGTACCTTACGCAAACGGAAGGAATGAAATTTACAACCTCGTCAAAAAGCGGATTTATAACAGGCCTTTACGTTGTGTTCACACCGATCGTTGCAGTAATTATGATAAAAGAAAAACCGCCCTTCAAACTAATTCTATCACTCATTATTTCATTGATCGGGCTTGCCCTTCTCTCGGGCATTACATTTAACAATTTTTCTTTAAACAAAGGCGATTTGCT
>JALSNB010000131.1 GCA_026987225.1 Caldisericaceae bacterium | reverse complement strand
AAAGAGAAAGCAAAATTTCCGCACGTACTTTGATGTCAATTTTTTGGAAAAAAGTTATGCCAATAAAACCCTTATAAACAGATGCTTAATTCGAATTTGCTCTTTAAACACCCCTAAAAATTCCGACTTGGGGCTGATAGGTATAATTAGGGGTACCTATCGCTTAAAATGCGTTTAAATGGTATGTTAAAACCCAGATTTTATCTGCATTTCTTAAAATTACCCTTATTTCAAACCTTACCTCAAAAATAATGTATCAATAAACCCTCTGTTTATCTGCATTCTTAAATATACAATTTTGATTAAAATTCGCTCGATTTTCATACTTCGATAATCCTTTATTCGTCAAAAAGCATTCTTTCAAATCGCTCTATAATCTCTTAAAAAGCCAATATATTACTGAACTTCTGTAAATATATCCTTTTGTAAATACTTAATCCGCAATATAAAATCGTTTCAATGTCCGCATTGTATTCGAATCATTCTTGCACCGGCACCCGACGCAAACTAAATCCACACAAAATATCCGGTTTGCATCGGGTTGCCTTCGAGGGTATTTTTCTCTCAATGCCTGGCATGAGTTATAATTTGTGTCAAAATTAAACGGCCGAAGCGGAAACTGTGCGGATATTTTCGTTCTCTCTCTTTTTGTTTTCTGCAATTGTGTTAAAATAATAAGCTACAATTTTATTTTAGGAGGCTTATATGACTAAATCTAATAATTTTATTGAACGTAACGGCTCTTCTTCAAAAACCGTGCGTTTTGTTTCTTTAATTCTGATTTTTGCAATTATCCTTACAACCTCATTCTATATCTTTAACGGAAATTCTTTCAAGCAAACCGTTTCTGCAAGCAGTAAAGTCGTTTTGTTCGACGATACGAAGGACGAAACGGCCGGCAATGCGGACTGGGTGATAACAGGTGCTTATTCCGACTGGGCGGATACCCTTAAAAAGGATGGGTATACCGTAAAGACACTGAGCGGATGGAAGATTACGAAAAACGACTTGAGCGGTGTGTCCGTGTTCATTATTCCGGAACCGCAGGATCCTTTCACCGATTCCGAGGCGAGCGCGATTAAAGACTTTGTAAAGAACGGCGGAGGGCTTATTCTGATTTCCGACCATGCGGGGGCTGACAGAAATCACAGCGGATACGATGCAGTGAGCGCTTTTGATGAAACTCTCAAAACGAAAGATTTCGGTATCGTTTTTGACAGGGATAAAGTTTCCGAACACCCGATTACCAATCTCAACAAAAAAGATTTTCCCGAACTGTTGAAAAACGTTAATTCGATAGGCATATGGGGAGGTGCAACGATTACCGTTTCCGGCAATGCAAAACCCGTTGCAATTTCGTATAAAGGGGCCGTTGTCGCTGCCTCTGTCTACGGGAGCGGTAAAATCATTGCGATCGGTGATTCTTCTGTTTTTGACGATGGCAGTGGCGATTCCGGGGATCATTTGTATGATAATTGGGACGATTATGATGATGCCGTATTCGCCGTGAATGCGGTGAATTGGTGCTCAACCTCTTCCGAAGTTTCTTACCCGTCCGGAAATGATTCTCCTGTTCACATTCATCTCAGCTGGAAAGACAATCCCCAAACGACAATGGTGGTTACGTGGCAAACAAAAGAGAATCATAACGTGCCTGCGGAGGTTGTTTACGGCACAACGGAAAGTTACGGAATGAAGGCATCGGATGATACCTGGACTTATGAAGGAGCGGACGGATACATCTATTCCGTGGAACTCACCGATTTGAAGCCCGGGACAACCTATCACTACAGATGCGGTGACTCGGTAGGAGGGTGGAGCGAGGATTATACCTTTACAACGGCTCCCGCTTCAAAAGACGCGACTTTCGATTTTGTCATAATGGGCGATTCGAGAAATCCCTCTCCTTATGACGACGATATGTCCAAATGGGGCAGAGTTGTTAAAAGCGTGCTGAAAGTTCATCCGAAGTTTGTTGTTTTTACAGGAGATAACGTTTATATCGGAGGCAATCAACACTTTTGGGACGTATGGTTTAACTACCTTCAGCCGCTTTCCGCCACCGCTCCGTTTATGGAAGCGGTTGGAAATCACGAATATCACTATAAAACGGCAGAGCCATGGGTGAACTACCTCAAACAGTTTGTTTTTCCAAATAACGGACTATGGTATTCGTTTAATTACGGGAGCATTCATTTTATAGCCTTGTCCAGCGATTCCGACTACAGGGAAGGTTCCGCACAGTACAATTGGCTTGTTTCCGATCTTAAACAGGTGCGAAAGGAGCATCCGGACTACTGGATTATAGTTGCATTCCATAGGCCGCCGTTTACTTCCATCGGTGCAAGCGATATGTCGATAAGAGACACGCTTTGCCCTCTGTTTGACAAATACGGAGTAAATCTTGTTTATAACGGGCACGAACACAATTACGAGAGAACTTATCCTATCAATGCGGAAGGTAAATTGGGAAGTAAAAACAAAACTGAGTATTGCGGAAAGAATTACCCGATATACGTTGTTGACGGTTGTGCCGGTGCGCCTGCTTACGGGCATTCCTCAAGTTATTGGACGGTTTGCTCGGAAGACGATTTGGGCTTTACCGAAATCACGGCTTCTTATGACGAATTAAAGGCGCAGCATATCAGAACTAACGGCACGGTGTTTGACAGTTTTGTTATCAAAAGGTACTGCGGCGTTCCTACTCCTCAAAAATTAAATGCTGTCCCGTATTCCCGGGGTATTTCGCTTCATTGGAGTCCTGTAAGTTTTGACAAACTCGGGGGTTATGCCCTTTACAGAGGCACTGCACCCGGAGAAGAGGATTTTACAAATCCCATTGCCGTGCTTGATAAGAACACTACAAGTTATAACGATACAAATGTCGAAATCGGCAAAAAATACTACTATGTGGTAAAAGCGTTTGATACGAGCAACCCGCCGAACTACTCCGCACCTTCCGATGAAGTAACGGCCGAGATTGCCGACAACACTCCGCCTGTTATCGATATTGCTTCTCCGACGGACGGAGAAGTGGTTCATACTCCTTATGTTACCGTGAAAGGAAAAGTTAGCGATGCGGGTTCGGGCGTTAAAGACGTGTTTATAAAAGGCAATATCGTTATACTCGGAGCAGACGGTTCCTTCACCACCCAAATTTCATTAACAGAAGGCACAAACACAATTACAATAGTTGCAACGGATAAAGCAGGTAATAAATCAACAAAGACAATAACCGTAACATACAAGAAACAAATAATT
>JALSNB010000130.1 GCA_026987225.1 Caldisericaceae bacterium | reverse complement strand
TGCGATAAAAGCCGTTATGGAAGAAGCAAAAAAGGCGAGCAAAGACGATGTGATCGTGTTTAACTTTTCAGGACACGGGCACTTTGATCTCTCCGCTTATGATGCGTATTTCAGAGGGAAACTCATCGATTATTCTTATCCGGAAGATGAAATTGAAAAGGCAATTAGGAACCTCCCAAAAATTTAGTTTTGTCAGAGGGCGCACTTCCAAAAGGGTGCGTCCCTTATATCTGAGTTCGTTATGGCGACTATAAAACCGTTCATGCCGCTCAGGCCGTTGAGTAGATTTGCAGGTGCCGTTGTTGCTCCGCCTTACGATTCCGTTTCACTGGAAGAAGCGGAAAGAATCGTGTGGAGCAATCCGCTCTCGTTTTTGAAAGTGTTGAGGCCCGAAATCACACTGCCATTTTACAGTAATAGCAAGGAGAAAGTTTATGCCGAAGCGCGCAAAGAACTTATCCTCTTTCTGAAAAAAGGGATATTTGTCAGGGAAAGCTCACCCCGTTTTTACCTCTATACGGAAATCCGGGAGAATATCAAGCAGAGCGGCATTGTCGGCCTGTTTTCCTGTTCCGAATACGGTAAGGTAATTAAAAGCAGTGAAAATTTGAGGGCAAGCGAACTTAACGACAGGCTGCAGTGGATAAAGCACACCGAAGTGCAATCGGGCCCGGTTTTTCTCATATACAAAAAGAAAAATTCGTTGCAAAATATCGTAAGTAAAATATTGAACGCTTTTCCGACGTATGATTTTATAACCGAAGATAACGTAAGGCATATCGTGCATTCGATAAGTGACACGAATACGATTAATGCGATACGAAAGGCGTTCCGAAATATTCGCTCTCTTTACATAGCGGACGGAAATCACAGAACGTGTGCCGCTTGCACCGCTTCAAAAAAGTATTCGATGCCTCCTTACTTCATAGGGGCTGCCGTTCCTGCAAGCGAAGCGCATTTAACGCCTTATAACAGGTTGATTAAGGATTTTAACGGACTTACGGAGCGGGAATTTTTTAAGCGCATGGAGAAATATTTTTACATCGAAGTTTCGGAACGTTTCAATCCGCCCGCATCGAAATATAGTTTGTCTTTATATGTGAACGGGCGGTGGTTTTCTTTGAAGCTCAGAGAAAAATTCGTAAATGCGGATTTTTTGGGCGTGTCTTTTCTTGAAGAGCACGTTTTTAACGAAATTCTTTGTTTAAACAGCAGGAAAGACAATGATAGGATAAAATTCGTTATAGGAAACGACGTTAGAGCCGTTGACAAAGGCGAATGGAAGGCGCTTTTTGTGCTTTACCCTTTAACCGTAGACGAGCTGATGAATGTTGCGGATAAGGGCATTGTTCTTCCGCCGAAATCCACGTGGTTTGAGCCCAAATTTCGCTCCGGACTTTTCCTGTATCCGCTGAGAGATATAAAAGACGGCTCGGACGATACGCTTTTCGAAGAAGAATTCAACCTTTGGATTTAACCGATTTGTATTGACATTATTCTCCTTTTCGTATATAATAGGCCAAAAGTTAGTCTAACCTAATATTTGGGAAGGTGAAAAATGCTGAACAGAAAAACGCTTGCTGATTTACGTGCAGGAGAAAAGGCAAAAATTGTTAGTTTTTACGGAGGGCACGGTTTTGTAAGAAGGCTTCAGGAAATGGGGCTTGTGCCGGGGCAAATCGTTGAAGTTGTAAGGAATGCGCCTATCGGCCCGGTGGAAGTTGCCGTTATGGGAACGGAACTTGCTATCGGCAGGGGTATTGCTTCCAAAATTTTGGTGCAACCGCTATATGAAAGATAAACAATTCACCATTGCGCTTGCAGGAAATGCAAACGTAGGGAAAAGCGTAATATTTAACCAGCTTACCGGAGGAAACCAGATCATCGGTAATTGGCCCGGAAAAACGGTTGAAAAGGCAGAGGGCTTCATCGAGCAGGAAGGAATGAAAATCCGTGTCGTGGACCTTCCCGGAATTTATTCGCTTTCGACATATTCGGAAGAAGAAATTGTTTCAAGGGAATTTATTGCAAAAGAGAAACCGGATCTTGTCGTAAATGTTGTGGATGCCGTGAACCTTGAAAGGAATCTCTTCTTCACGCTTCAGCTGATAGAGCTCGAAACGCCGATGGTTATTGCGTTGAACCAATATGACATACTGGAAAACAAAGGGCTTGAGATAGACACGGACAAACTCTCGAAACTGCTCAACGTGCCCGTCGTAAAGACGATTGCAGTGAGGAACAAGGGCCTTAAAGATCTTTTTGAAAAGATCAGGGAAACCCTGCTGAGCGGAAAAAAGCGGATCGAACCGATAAAATACGGAAAAGAAGTTGAGAGCAGAATTTCCGTTTTGCGCAAGGAAATAGAAAAGGAAGTGGAAACTTCGTATCCTTCGCGTTTTGTTGCAATAAAACTGCTTGAAAACGATCCGCTTGTGAAAAAAGAGGTAAAAAGCGAGCGTATCCTTTCCCTTGCCGAAAAGTTGAGGAAAGAGCTTGAAGAAATACACGGCGAAAGTTCGGAAACGGTTATTATCTCGGAGCGTTATGCAATTGCCTCGAGAATTGCGGAAGATGTTATTAGGAAAAAGGGCAGGGCAAAAATCAGCGTAAGTGATTGGTTTGACAAAATAGCGCTCGACAAAATCCTCGGGTATGTGTTCCTCGTCCTTCTCATGGTGGGGATATTCTATGTTGTGTTTGAATTCGGAAACTATTTCTCAGATCTGCTTACCAACTGGCTTGAAAGCTTTAAACCCGTATTTATGAAAATGCCACTTTCGCCCGTGTGGGATAAAATCCTGTGGGACGGCGTAATGGAAGGAATTATCGCAGGCATAGGAATTGTCCTGCCTTACATCGCACCGTTTTATCTTATCCTTGCTTTCCTCGAAGACAGCGGCTATCTTGCGCGTATCGCTTTCCTTACGGACAATTTGATGCACAAGTTGGGGCTTCACGGCAAGGCATTTATGCCGCTCATAGAAGGTTTCGGATGCAATGTGCCCGCAGTGCTCGGGACGAGAATAATGGAGCGTGACAGGGACAGGTTTATTGCAGCAATACTTGCAACGCTTGTTCCGTGTTCCGCACGAACCGTGATCGTGCTTGGGCTTGTTGCCGCATTTTTAGGGCCGATTTATGCACTTTTGATATATGCGCTTGATTTTATTTTGATTCTTATCGTGGGGCGTATCCTGAACAAATTCATGAAGGGCACCCCGTCTGGCCTTATAATGGAAATGCCACGCTACAGAAGGCCTGTTTTAAGCATTATACTAA
>JALSNB010000129.1 GCA_026987225.1 Caldisericaceae bacterium | reverse complement strand
TTATAATCGGAAGGTTTGCTAAAATGCAAAGTAACCTGCTTCTGTCCGGGAAGTCCCCTTCCTCTTTCCATAGGACATTTCTTCGTATAACATCTTTCGCCTTTCAGGAAAAGTTTTTTACCGTAAGCACGGCAAACCCTGCATAAAGGATCCGTATATCTTGCCACTTCAAACCTCCTTATACCCTTCTCAATTTTCTTGGCCTGCAGCCGTTATGCGGAATCGGAGTAATATCTTTTATCTCTTCGATTTCAAGCCCTGCAGACTGCAAAGCCCTTATGGCAACTTCTCTTCCGGAGCCACCGCCTTTTACAAGAACGGAAACTCTTTTGGCACCTAAATTAAGTGCCTGCTCCGCTGCTTTTTGGGCGGCAAGCTGTGCGGCAAACGGCGTACCCTTTTTGGAACCTTTAAAGCCCGCCGCTCCGGCAGAAGACCATGTTGCCACATTGCCCTGCTCGTCAGTAACCGTAACAATCGTATTGTTAAACGTGGAATGTATGTAAACTTTCGCTTTTCCCGTTATTTTATGCGCTCTTTTTTTGGAGCTTCTTCTTTTTTTAGCCATCTTTCCTCCTTACGCTATGAAGCTTTTCTCTTGGAACCGACAGTCTTCTTCGGCCCTTTACGAGTTCTTGCATTTGTTCTCGTGCGCTGCCCTCTTACCGGAAGGCCTCTCTTATGCCGAATACCCCTGTAGCAGTTAATCTCCATAAGCTTCTTAATATTCTGTGCAATCTGCTTTCTCAAGTCACCTTCCACTACGTAATCCCTTTTGATGACTTCCTCGATTGCTTTAATTTCTTCGGGTGTCAAGTCTTTTACCTTTTTAAGAGGCACGTTCGCTTTAGCCACCACATCTTTCGAATTGTGTTTACCTATTCCGTATATGTAGGTAAGCGCAATATCGATTCTTTTATCTTTGGGTAAATCTACACCGCTAATTCTTGCCACTTTTTACCTCCTACTTTTGTCTCTGCTTATGCTTCGGATTTTCACAAATAACCATTAACTTTCCTCTTCTTCTTACGATTTTGCATTTCGGACACATCTTTTTAACGGATGATCTTACTTTCATTTTTAAACACTCCTTTCGTTATAATCTGTAAACTATGCGTGCAGTGGATAAATCATACGGCGTAAATTCGAGCCTTACCCTATCACCGGGAAGTATTCTTATGAAATGAAGCCTCATCTTCCCGCTGATATGAGCAAGCACTATTTTGCCATTAGCAAGTTTTACCCGGAACATCGTCCCAGGTAACGTTTCCACTACCACACCTTCGGTCTCTATTACCTGTTTCTTACTCATACTATCACCTCTCATTCGGTAAGAATTTTAGGCCCATTTCTTGTAATGGCAACAGTGTGCTCAAAATGAGCTGCATTCGAGTGGTCAACCGTTTTGGCAGTCCACCCGTCGTCCGCCGTATACAACTTATAATTCCCTGCACAAACCATTGGTTCAATAGCTATACACATCCCTTCTTTCAATAACAAACCTCTCCCTTTACTGCCAAAATTCGGAACGGAAGGCTCTTCGTGCAAATGCCTACCGATACCGTGCCCGGTATAATCGCGCACTACAGAGAAGCCGTTTTTCTCTACAAAATTCTGCACGGCATTGGAAATATCGCCTATTCTGTTTCCCACAACCGCCTGTGCTATTCCTTCGTAAAGCGCCTTCTCCGTAACTTCAACAAGTTTTTTGTCCTTTTCGTTATTGCTTTTCCCAACAATTACGGTAATTGCAGAGTCCGCATACCATCCATCAAGCAAAACACAGGAATCAAAAGAAACAACATCGCCTTCCTTAAGTTTTCTGCTCCCCGGTATCCCGTGAACGACTTCATCGTTTACAGAAATGCACATAGTACCCGGAAAGCCTTCATACCCTTTACAGGCAGGAATGGCTTCTTTGCTCCTTATAAAATCTTCTGCAATTTTATCAAGCTCTTTCGTAGAAATACCCGGAACGGCATTCTTTCTCATTAATTCCAGAGCCTGACGTAAAATTTTACCAGATTTTTGCATTTTTTCAATCTCTTCCATGGTTTTTATTTCAACCATTTAACACCTCTTGAATCCTGTATTGCACGCTTTCAACACTGCCAACTGCATCTATCTCTTTTAGGAGCTGCTTTTCCTTAAAAAATTCTATAAGTGGAGCGGTTTCTTTTTCGTAAACTTTGATTCTTTTTTCAACTACGTTTTCCTTATCATCGTCTCTCTGAACAAGTTTTGCTCCGCACTTATCGCATAGATTGTCGTTTTTCGGCGGATTAAAATAAATATTGTAAACAGCTCCGCATTTAGGACATATTCTTCTGCCGCTGATTCTCTTCACAACTTCTTCGTCGGGTATCGATAAGTAAAGCACGACATCAAGAGGGATGTTTTTTGCCTTTAGATAATCCATAATAAAACCGGCTTGATGAACGGTTCTCGGAAACCCGTCGAAAATAAATCCTTTTTCAAGGTTATATTTGTCCAATAAAGTTTCGATAAACTCCTCCACCACATCATCCGGGACAAGTAATCCCGCATTTATATATTTCTTAAACTTTTCCGCAATTTCAGTATTCCCCCCGAATTCTTCCCTAAGCGCATCACCCGAAGATATAAAAGGGATATTCAATTTTTCACCAATTAACTGTCCCTGTGTCCCTTTACCTGCCCCGGGCGGGCCGAGAAGAATTATATGCGTTTTCATTTCAAGAAGCCTTTGTAATGTCTCATCAGGAGGTATGCCTCTATCTCCTGCATCGTTTCAAGCGCAACACCAATAATAATCAATATCGAAGTGCCTCCGAACACAAACGCCGTTACTGCCATTTTCCTAAAAATCAAATTCGGGATAACGGCAACCAGACCGAGGAATATGGACGTAGGCAAAACAATCTTGTTCAAAACGCTTGCAATGTATTGAGCAGTAGGTTCTCCGGGCCTGATTCCGGGAATAAATCCTCCGTATTTTTTAAGATCGTCACTGAGTTGAATCGGATCATACGTAAGCTCGGTATAGAAATACGTGAAGAATACGATAAGCCCGAAGTAGATAATATTATACCAAAGTCCTGTGGGGCTTCCGAAATAAGGTTTTGCAATATGAACGTTGAACCACGAGTTAGGCCAGAATTGCCCTATCGTTACCGGAAACATCATTACGGATACGGCGAAAATGATGGGAAGCACGCCGGCCTGGACAAGCCTCAAAGGAATATAGGTGGATTGTCCGCCGTAAACTTTTCTTCCCACGATTCTTTTTGCGTACTGCACGGGAATTCTTCTTTCCGCCTGGTATGCATAGATAACACCGACTATCAAAACAAGCATACCGAGTACTTCGCCTACAATGGAAGCAACACTGAGAGAATGAGCGGAATAGAGCTGCCTGACTTCCACCAATCCGACAGGTATTCTACTTACAATGCCCGCAAAGATGATAAGGGAAACACCGTTTCCTATGCCCTTGTCGGTCATGATTTCGCCAAGCCACAAAACGATATAAGAGCCCGCAATCAAACTCATAATAATAACGATTTTTAAAAGCAAGCTGTTACTGATCAGGTAGTTTTTAAACATGATAAGAACGGAGAATGCCTGAAGCGCAGCAAGTAAAACGGTTAACTGCCTCGTATAAGCAGCCATCTTCTTTTGCCCTTCTTCCCCGCCTTCCTTTGCAAGTTGCTCAAGGGAAGGTATAACAGCTGTAAGAAGCTGCAAAATAATGGATGCGTTAATATACGGAATAACGCTTAATGCAAAAATAGAAAAGTTTCCGAATCCACCACCGGAGAAAAGGTCAAGCAATGCAAGGAAACCGCCTTTCTGCAAAAGGCCCTGGATTGCCGCCCTGTTTATTCCGGGCACGGGTATGTAAGTTCCGAGCCTGAACAGAATAAACAGGATTAAAGTAACCCATATTCTTTTACGAAGTTCTTTTAGTTTAAACGCACGCTTTAGTGTTTCCCACATGCTAAATTACCTCTGCTTTGCCTTTTGCATTTTCTATTTTTTCCCTGGCGGTTTTTGAAAATTTTGAAGCCTTTACTGAAATGGGTTTTTTAATTTCTCCCCTACCCAAAACTTTTACCTTACCGTCAAACAGTTCATTAAGGTTTATTGCTTCCTTATCCCCGGCTAATTTCTCGAGCATTTCCACGTTGACTTCTATAAATTCCACTTTGCTGAGAGGTTTAAATCCTCTGAGCTTGGGAAGGCGCCTGTAAAGCGGGGTTTGGCCGCCTTCAAATCCTTTCTGTTTCGTTCCTCCGGAACGTGCCTTTGCACCTTTTAATCCGTAAGTCGCATAGGTACCGCGTCCTGAACCGTCGCCCCTTCCGACAATTCTTTTTCTTTTCTTGGAATGCGCTTTTGGTTTAAGATCCTGAAGTCTCATCTCCACCTCCAACAACCGTTTTCTTTCTTAAAGAATTCCTATGAAGAACAGTATTCATATCCTGGAAAGCTTTTAAAGTCGCACGTGCGATATTAAGCGGATTGGATGTGCCAAGGGATTTTGACAGTATATCTTGAATTCCAGCTTTATCGGCAATTGCCCTTATCACTCTGCCGGCAACAATTCCCGTCCCCGGAACGGCCGGTGCGAGAAATACGTATGCGGCGTCAAATTTGGCTGTAATCCTTGTGGGAATTGTATTATTTTTAAGAGGCACATGAACAATATTCCTCTTTGCATCGGCAATGCCTTTCGCTATTGCGGCGGGAATTTCCCTTGCCTTACCGACTCCGATTCCAACTCTTCCTTTTTTGTCTCCTATAACCATAACTACTCTGAACTTTAAAATCTTTCCGCCTTTAACAACTTTCGTAACTCTATCGATTTGAAGAATTTCTTCCTCAAATTCTTTCTTTTCAACAGGTCTGCGCCTTCTTGGATTATTGTTGTTCACATTCACCTCCTAAAACTTGAGCCCTTTTTCCCTTGCCGCATCAGCAAGAGCTTTAACTCTACCATGGTAAAGGAAACCGCCTCTGTCAAAAGCAACTTCTTTAATTCCTTTACTCAGCGCCCTTTCGGCAATCAATGCACCTACCTGCTTTGCCGCATCCACACTTTTCCCGCTGCTTAACTTACCCTTAAGTTCCTTCTCAAGTGTGGAAGCCGAAACAAGCGTTTCGCCTTTTGTATCGTCAATTATTTGTGCATAAATATTCTTCAAGCTAATGAATACCGAGAGACGAGGACGATCCGGAGTACCGCTGAGGTGCTTCCTGATTCTCGCATGTCTCATCTGCCTTAGCTCTTTCCTATTCTTCTTTTTAATCATGCATGACCTCCTTATTTAGCACCGGCAGCAATGGTCTTTCCAGCTTTTCTTCTGATCTTTTCGCCTTCGTAAATAATACCTTTCGCCTTGTACGGATCAACTTTTCTCAGGTGCCTTATTTTCTGTGCGAATTGCCCGACAAGCTCCTTATCAATTCCGGATACGGTAATAAGTTGCTTTTCCACTGTAACATCAATACCTTCCGGTATCTTCACTACTACGGGGTGGCTGAATCCCAAAGCAAATTCAACTTCTCTACCTTTTACAGCAGCCTTATACGTTTTTTCGTTTATTACCAATCTCTTGGAAAAACCTTGAGTTACGCCTATTACCATATTATTTATAAGCGCCCTTGTGGTGCCGTGCAATGCTCTGTAAAAGGGTGCATCCGACGGACGTTTCACCGTAACGACGTTATCCTTGATTTCAATTGTAATTTCCGGATGAAACGCTCTTTTTAACTCACCCTTAGGGCCTTTGACAGTTACCAGATTGCCTTCGCCAAGTTTAACGGTTACGCCTTGTGGTATCTGAATCGGTTTTCTTCCTATTCTCGACATTCCGCACCTCCTACCATATAAAGCAGATAATTTCTCCGCCCTGGCCGACTTTTCTTGCTTCCTTATCAGTCATTAGGCCTTTTGGTGTAGAAATTACTGCCGTTCCGAGCCCGTCAAGCACTCTGGGAAGTTTATCCTTACCGACATAAATACGCCTTCCCGGCTTGCTGATTCTTTTAATGCCTATAATATAACTCTCTTTATTGGGCCCGTATTTCAAGTAAACCCTCAACATTTTCTTACCTTCAATTTCCTGTTCCTCAAAATTCTCTATATAACCCTCGTTTTTAAAAATTTTGAGTAATTCTTTTCCCATATTGCTATACGGGATAATAAGGGTTTTATGTTTCATATTGCTCGCATTTTTGATTCTTATGAGCATATCAGAAATCGGATCATTAACCATATATATTCTCCTCCTCACCAACTTGCTTTTTTAACGCCAGGCAATTTGCCTTCTAAGGCAAGTTTGCGCAAGCAATGCCTGCAAAGACCGAATTTACTGTAGTAAGCTCTCGGCCTTCCGCATATCTTGCATCTGTTATGTTTTCTCACCTTAAATTTAGGTTCTTTTTTTGCCTTTTCAATCATTGCCTTTCTTGCCATATATGCACCTACCTTTCTCTAAAAGGGAAGCCTAAAAACTCAAGAAGAGCCTTTGCTTCTTCATCGGTTTTCGCAGTAGTGGTAATGGTTACATTAAAACCACGCACTTTGTCAATCATATCGTAATCGATTTCAGGGAATATAAGCTGTTCTTTAATGCCAAAAGTGTAATTTCCCCTTCCGTCGAACGCATTCGGAGAAAGACCTTTGAAGTCTCTGATACGCGGAAGCGCCGTATTTATCAATTTTTCCATAAACGTGTACATGTGGTTGTTTCTTAACGTCACTCTGCAACCTATCGGCATACCTTCCCTTATTTTAAAGGAAGCGATCGATTTTTTCGCACGGGTAACAACAGGCCTCTGGTGAGTGATTAATACAAATTCCTGAATTGTTTTTTCCATTGCTTTCGGATCTTCGTGCGCATCACCAACGCCTCTGTTAATAGAGATCTTAACAACCTTTGGCACTTCCATTATATTCTTATAGCCGAACTTCTCCATCATTCTCTTTTTAACTTCCTTTTCGTATTTATCCTTTAAAGGTGACGGAGGAAGTTTCTCTTTGAGAAGATTTTCCATTTTCTTATCTAATTTAAAAACGCTCTTTTTACTGACAACTGTTTTAGCCATACGCACCTCACCTAAATTTTATCGATTACTTCATGGCAATTCATGCACACACGCACGCTTTTGCCATTGTCAAGTATTTTATGCGATACCCTTGTTTTCTCGTGGCAATGAGGGCAAATAAGCTGAACTTTGCTCGCATAAATAGGGCCTTCTCTTTTTGTAATTTTCCCCTGAGGCATGTCCTGAGTAGGCCTTAAAAAATGTGTTTGCATGTTAACGCCTTCGACAACTACCATGCCTTTTTCCGGGATAGTTCTGATTATCTTACCCTTAAGCCCTTTGTCCTTTCCGGATATAACGATTACGGTATCGCCTTTTTTCAGTTCAAGTGGCTTTGCCTTTATCTTTAACTTTCTCATACAAACCTCCTATAAAACTTCCGGTGCAAGAGAAACAATTTTAAGATAGCCTTTTCTTCTGAGCTCTCTTGAAACCGGCCCGAAAACCCTTGTTCCTTTAGGATTTCCTTCGTCATCGATAATTACCGCCGCATTGTCGCTAAAGCGAATCAGACTACCGTCTTCACGTTTTACTGGATATTTGGTTCTCACTATAACAGCTTTTACAACAGTGCCTTTCGGAATAGCACTGTTAGGTGCCGCTTTTTTTACCGTAGCAACAATTTTATCACCAACGGTAGCAGTATTACGTTTTCCCACTCTCAATACCGTAATGAGGGAGATCTCTTTGGCACCGGTATTGTCCGCAACTACAAGCCTTGAATATTGCCTAAGCATTCTCCTCACCTCCATTCAGAACCTCAACAACAACCCAGCGTTTCAGTTTGCTCAACGGACGTGTTTCTCTGATACGAACGGTATCTCCGACTTTTGCTTCCATTTTTTCATCATGAGCATAAAACTTCGTGCTTCTTTTTATCCTTTTAAGATAAAGCGGGTGAGGGATATTTCTGCTTACCCTTACAACCACCGTTTTTTGATATGCACTTACAACTTTTCCCACGAGTTCTTTTTTTGCCATCCTACACCTCTCTATTTAACTCTCTTTCTCTTTTAATTGTAAGAAGGCGTGCGATGTCCTTTCTTACAAGTTTCATTCGAGCAGCATTGTTCAACTGATGAGTTGCAAGTTGATATCTCAAGTTAAACAGTTCCTTTCTTAAATTTTTAAGCTGCTCTTCTATTTCCTTATCCGTTAAATCCCTTATTTTTTCGGCCTTCATACTATACAACCTCCTCACGCTCGACAAGACGCACCTTTACGGGAAGTTTAAATCCGACCTGTTTTGCAAGGTGCTGAGCCAATTCTTTCGAAACACCGCTGATTTCAAAAATTACTCTGCCCGGTTTTACCACCGCAACCCAATGGTCAACATCGCCTTTTCCGCTTCCCATTCTTGTTTCGGCAGGTTTCTTTGTAACGGGTTTATCCGGAAAAACCCTGATCCAGAGTTTACCCGTTTTTCTCACGGACTGAATGAGAACGAGCCTTGACGCTTCAATCTGCCTTGCCGTAATCCATGCGGGTTCAAGCACCTGTATTCCGTACTCGCCGAATGCAACCGTGGTTCCGCCTTTGGCTCTTCCTTTCATTCTGCCCCTGTGCTGCTTTCTATATTTAACTCTTTCTGGCATTAACATCGTTATTCACCTCCACTATTTTTCAAGCGTAAAGAACGTACGCTTCTTTGCATCTCCTTTATACACCCAGACTTTTACTCCGATTCTTCCGAATTTAATCAAAGCCGGTTTCTCGGAATAATCAATATCGGCATTAATCGTTTGAAGAGGAACTCTTCCGTCCCTATACCATTCCGTTCTTGCAATTTCAGCACCGTCAAGCCTACCGGATACCTGAATCTTAATACCTTTCGCCCCGGCACGCATCGCTCTGCCTATCGCCTGTTTAACGGCACGTTTGTAAGATATTTTCTGCTCGATCTTTCCTATTACGTTTTGAGCGATCAGTTCAGCATCCAATTCCGGCCTTTTTACCTCTTTCACTTCCACGCGAAGATTCGTGTCCGGATTTGATAGTACCCGCTTCAACCTTTCCTGGAGTTTTGAAATTTCGGAACCCTTCCTACCGATAATCATTCCGGGGCGGGCGCTATGGATAATTATCCTTACTTCACCGGCAGTCGGACTCCCTTTCCTGACAATTTCAACATGAGAAACCGCAGCAGAGGGGCCTAACTTCTCAATTTCTTTCCTTATCGCAAAATCTTCAAGCGCAAAACGCGAATAGTTTTTCTTATCTGCATACCATTTGCTCAGCCAATCTTTCGTAATGCCGAGCCTAAATCCGTAAGGATGAACTTTCTGTCCCACTCTATACCTCCTCTTTCTCTTTTACTACGATTGTTATCTGGCTAACAGGCTTTCTTTGAATATCGGCCCTGCCCATACCGCGAATATAAAGCCTTTTCAGCGGGCCTTCCGCATCCACAACAGCCTTATAAACGTAAAGGGCATCTCTATCCATATCGAAGTTATTTTCCGCATTGGCAACCGCTGAAGTGAGAGTTTTCTCAAAGAAACGTGCTGCTTTTTGAGGAAGAACTTTCAAAATAGCAAGCGCTTCATCCACGTTTTTGCCTTTTATAAGTTCCGCAACAAGACGTGCCTTTGTAGCAGATAACCTTAAGTGTTTTGATTTAGCATAAGCTTCCATAGACCATTATCCTCCTATGTCTTCGTAATAATTCTTGCAGTGGGAACCTTATGCCCGTGAAAAGTCCTTGTAAGGGCAAATTCTCCAAGCCTATGCCCCACCATATCCTTGGTAATATACACGGGAATATGGGTTTTCCCGTTATGTATGGCTATCGTATGCCCCACCATTTCTTCAGTAATGGCAGAACGCCTGCACCATACTTTTATTACTCTCTTTTCGCCTTTTTCATTCATTTTTCTGATCTTGTCAAGAAGTTTAGGATCTACATACATCCTCTTTTTACTCATTTCCGGTTCCTCCTTCTGATTATATACTTATCGGAAGGCTTGTTTTTCTTTCTCGTTTTATAGCCAAGAGCAGGTTTGCCCCACGGAGTCATAGGACCGGGGTGGCCAACAGGTGCTTTTCCTTCGCCTCCGCCATGCGGGTGATCAACAGGGTTCATTGCAGCACCTCTCACTGTAGGCCTGAAACCTTTGTGCCTCTTAATTCCAGCCTTTCCAAGATTTACGTTTTCATGATCCAGATTACCAATCTGGCCGATAGTTGCACGGCAATTCAGATGTATCATCCTCACTTCTCCGGACGGCATTCTGATATGTGCATAATTTCCCTCTTTTGCGAGCAACTGAGCCGACGCACCGGCAGCTCTCACGAGAGTACCGCCTTTTCCCGGTGTTAATTCTATATTATGAATCATCGTTCCGAGAGGTATGTTTTTAAGCGGCATTGCATTACCGGGTTTTACCTCTGTTGTTTCGTCCGAGACAACAGTGTCGCCAACTTTAAGCCCGAGAGGAGCCAAGATATAGCGTTTCTCTCCGTCCATATACGTAAGGAGTGCAATATATGCAGACCTGTTCGGGTCGTATTCAATCGCTTTTACTTTTGCGGGAACGCCGATTTTATCCCTCTTAAAATCAATAATTCTGTATAGGCGTTTGTTTCCGCCGCCTCTGTGCCTTACCGTGATTTTACCGGTATTATTCCTACCGCCTTTTTTCT
This sequence comes from Caldisericaceae bacterium, assembly GCA_026987225.1. Taxonomy (GTDB): domain Bacteria; phylum Caldisericota; class Caldisericia; order Caldisericales; family Caldisericaceae; genus S016-85. Next base: position 2,127 of record JALSNB010000129.1, on the reverse strand, counting down.
TCAATCCGATGACAAGTGATTTTTCCGGTTTCTTTTTTGTAATCACTTCGGAATGCTTTACAACGGACCTTCCGCGAATTCCAGGGGTAGTCGGTTTATAAACTTTAATCGCCATTTTTTACCTCCACTCTATACATGGTGCATTAGGTCAATTTTATATCCGGGATAAAGAGTAACAATCGCCTTTTTGTACGTAGGCGTCTTTTCGAAGGTATATCTTATTCTCTTTTTCTTTCCGAACACTTTTCCTATGTTAACTTTTTTAACCTTAACGGAAAAAAATTCTTCAACGGCTTCCTTTATCACCTGAGCATTCGCTCTTTTATCGACAAGGAAGACGTATTTCCCTTGCTCTGCGAGCATCGTCGATTTTTCGGTAACGATAGGCCTTATAAGTACTTCGATCTTACTCATTTTTCCACCATCCTTCCATTCCTCTCACTGCTTCCTCACTGATCAGTATGGAATCATACGTAACGAGATCGTAGGCATTGAGGAATTTATATTCAAGCGGTTTGCAGAAAGGAATATTTCTTGCGGCAAGTTCCACATCGCCGTTCTCTTCGGCATAAACAAGCAATGTGGTACCCAAATCTTTTTTAGAAATTTCCGCAACCTTTTTTAACAGATTTGCCACTTCTTTCGTTTTGCCTGAAGACTTAAAGCCTTTCAAGATCTTTACGTCTCCGTCCTTAAAGCGTGAAGAAAGAGCGGAAAATATTGCAGTTCTCTTCTCTTTTTTGTTCATCTTTATGCTGAAATCCCTCGGATGGGGGCCGAACACAACGGCTCCGCCCTTCCAGATGTTAGCAGTTCTCGCACCCTGCCTTGAACGTCCGGAACCTTTCTGAGGACGCATTTTTCGAGTGCTATAGCTAACATCTTCTCTTTCCTGGGTATCGGCAGTGCCTCTTCTCGCATTGGCAAGATGCCTACGCACAGCCATATATACGAGATGCTTTTTTTCAGGCACTGCAAAAAAATTATCGGAAAGATCTATGGAACCAGTAGCATCGTTTGCTATATCTATTAATGTACCCTTCATAAATCAACCTCCTAAGCCCTTATAATCAAAAGGCCGTTCTTAGCACCAGGAACATTGCCTTTAACAAGGAGCAAATTCTTTTCCGGATCGACTTTAACAACTTCGAGATTGCTAACAGTCGTCCAATCCACACCAAGATGTCCGGGCATATGCTTACCCTTCAAAACTTTTCCCGGGAAAGTACCGGCACCGATAGAGCCAGGCCTTCTCTCCGCTTCGGAACCGTGAGTCCTCGGCCAGCCGTGGAAGCCCCATCTCTTAACAACGCCTGCAAAACCCTTTCCTTTGGAAAAGCCAGAGACTTTTACAAACTTATCGTCTTTGAAAAGTTCCACAGTAACTTTGTCTCCTATTTCGCCATCCATATCTCTGATTTCTCTTACTATTTTAAAAGCAGGAACGTTCCTCTTTTTGAATGTACCGGCCTGCGGCTTATTCAATTTTTCCGGCTTTACTTCCACGAAACCCAACTGAACAGCCGAATAGCCGTCTTTATCGAGTGTTTTTTTACCAACGATCGTGCACGGGCCGGCCTTTATTACAGTTACAGGAACAAGTTTGTCTCCGACATATACGGAAGTCATTCCCACTTTTATTCCCAGTATTCCCTTAGCCATATTATCCTCCATTAAATCTTAATTTCCACTTCAACTCCCTGAGGAATATCCATATTGGCAAGTTTCTGTGTAATTTCAGGAGTTGCATTCCTGATCTCAATAAGTCTTTTATGGACACAAATTTCAAATTCCTCTTGAGAGTCTTTATCCACATGTGGCGAACGGAGCACGTTAAAAACAGTACGCTTCGTTGGCAGTGGTATAGGGCCAACCACATTTGCCCCGTTCTTTTTGGCCATTTCGGCAATTTTGGCAGCCCAGATATCCAAAATCTCGTGATCAAAAGCTTTAAGCTTTATTCTTAATCTTTCCTTCTCCATATCTTGAACTCTCCTTAAATTTTATTCAATCACCTCAGTGATAACTCCGGCACCTACTGTTCTTCCGCCTTCACGGATAGCAAATCTCTGGGTTTCTTCCAATGCAACGGGGTAGATAAGTTCGACTTCCATGTCAACGTTGTCG